>JBJERG010000335.1:0-2390 GCA_051882155.1 Ruminococcus sp. | reverse complement strand
CCCTATTCTCACCGTTGTATTCTTGTTACAGATGACAAGCACCCTGCGGATATACTTGAAAATGGTCATATTGACAGTATAATAAGAAAAGCTGCGGCAAATGGAAAATCTGCTGTAACTGGAATACAAATGGCTACTATTCAGGCTGCACAATGCTTTGGCCTTAAAGGAATCGGTGCCGTTGCTCCGGGATATGCTGCAAATTTACTTGTTCTCGATAACCTTGATGAAATGAAAATAAATGAGGTATATTATTATGGCAGTAAAGTATGTGAAAACGGCAAGGTTATAAAATTTGAAGATCCTGTTATTTCTGCACCGCTCAAAGAAAGTGTTTTGAGTTCATTCAGAATGCCGGTTTTATCAGCTGATAATTTCATCATAACACCTCAGACAGGAAGATGCAGAACCATTGGTGTTGTTCCCGGGCAACTTATCACAGATGAACTTTTCTTTGATATGGATTTTTCAAATAATAACGGTATTGACACAAAACGGGACATTTTGAAACTTGCTGTATGCGAAAGGCATCATAATACAGGACATATAGGACTTGGTTTCATTCATGGTATCGGATTAAAGCATGGTGCTATAGCATCATCTGTATCCCATGATTCACATAATCTGATTATTATCGGAGCAAATGAAGAAGATATGGCAATTGCAGGGAACAGGATATGTGAAATCGGAGGAGGAAATGTTGTTGTAAAGGACGGCAGAATAATAGCAGAAATGCCGCTGCCGATAGCCGGTCTTATGAGTGACCTTTCAGCTGAGGATGCTGCTTCTCAAAATTATAAAGTCAGAAATGCAGTGTATGATCTTGGTGTTCCACATGATATAGAACCTTTCATGAATATGGCGTTTGTAAGTCTGCCTGTTATTCCTTCGCTTAAAATGACTACAATTGGACTTGTTGATGTAAATCGTCAGGAAATTGTACCGCTGTTTGAAAATTGACAGATTAGTTCATATTTTAATTAAAATTATTCATTTTTTTACAGTTTATACTATTCATAAAAAAGCTATTGCATTTTTTGACCTGCTTCGCTATAATAATATTATAATATTACGCAATTTGAAAGGGATGTTTACTATGAAAAAGAAAAATGTATTATTTACTGCCGGAGTATTACTTTGTGCGTGTTTAACAGGCTGCGGCGGTCCGGCAGCAAATACAGTATTCTCAGCCGATGATCTTAAAGGAAAGACAATTGGCGCCCAGCTTGGTACTACAGGCTATATCTATGCCTGTGACGAAGTGGAAAACGCAACTGTTGAGCCTTACAACAAAGGCGCAGATGCAATTCAGGCTCTTAAACAGGGGAAAGTTGATGCAGTAATCATTGACAGCGAACCTGCAAAGGTATTTGTTGAAAAGAACGATACACTCAGAATTCTTGATGATCCATTCGTTGAAGAAGAATATGCTATTGCTTACAAAAAGGGCAATGACGAGCTTGGCTCTAAAATTGATGATGCACTCACTCATCTTAAAGATGACGGCACACTTGCTGAAATAACATCTCACTGGATCGGTGTTGACGCTGACCATGTATCATATACACCTGATTCAAGTCTTGACCGTTCCAATGGAAAAATAATTATGGCTACAAATGCTGAATTTCCTCCGTATGAGAGCATGGAAAGCGGTGAAATAGTCGGCGTAGACGTTGATATGATGAACGCAGTATGTGATTATCTTGATATGGAACTGGTTATTGAAAATATGGAATTTGACTCTATTATTGCCGCTGTAGATTCCGGCAAGGCAGATGTAGGTGTTGCAGGAATGTCCGTTACTGAAGACCGTCTGAAAAATGTTTCTTTCACACAGGGCTACACTGTGTCCACACAGGTTATTATTGTTCGTAAAGACTGATATCCGGGGAAGGAGCCTGTAAAGTGAACTTTTTTCAAGATTTTCTGCAAACTCTTTATGATACATTTATAGTTAAAGACAGATGGAGATATCTGACTGACGGTCTTCTTACTACGTTAGAAATAACGTTTTTTGCCGTTATTCTGGGTATGGCTTTAGGATTTCTTATTGCTATTGTACGTGCGACTCACGATAAAACAGGTAAGCTTAAATTTTTAAATATTCTTACAAAAATTTATCTTACAGTTATACGTGGAACTCCTGTTGTTGTACAGCTGCTTATTATTTACTTTGTCGTTTTTGCTTCAGTTAAGATTGATAAGACATTTGTAGCAGTTCTTGCATTCGGACTGAATTCCGCTGCATATGTTGCAGAGATCGTTCGCTCCGGAATAATGTCAATCGATAAAGGACAGTTTGAAGCCGGAATGAGCCTTGGAATGAACTATCCCAGGACTATGCTGTTCATCATTCTGCCCCAGGCTTTTAAAAATGTACTTCCTGCACT
>JBJERG010000334.1:0-11951 GCA_051882155.1 Ruminococcus sp. | reverse complement strand
CAAACGGCTTTCAATTCAAGGGCATTGTCCGTGGATTTGACAGCTATGTAATAATTTTAGATTGTGAAGGCACACAGAATCTTGTGTACAAGCATGCAATCTCAACACTGAAGCCGGTACGGCCGATAGCTATACTGGATTCAAATGAATGAACTGATTATTTATGAAAAATACATTGACAAATATCCTGCTTGTTATGCTGTCTGTATCTGTTCTTACAATGATAGGTACGATATTCTATCATTTTTTTGATACTGATTATCAGACAGAAACAGCAGTATCTTCATCGGCAGATCTTTCTGCAACATTTCAGGGAGTATATGTACGGGATGAAACAGTTATTTCATATAACGGAAGCGGCAGTATAAGTTATAATATACCGGATGGCGGCAAGGTGGGAAAAAATGAAGCCGTTGCCAATATCTACGGCAGCAGCGCTGCTATAAAACAAAATCAGAAGATCGAAGAACTTGAAGAGGAGCTTGAGGTTCTGAAAAGGATCTCAAATCCCGGTGTGCTTGAAATGGCACAGCCTGCTGTTCTTGCTAATCAGGTATCTCAGTATTACAATCAGATTGCATATTACAGAGATCTTGGCAAGCTTGAGAATATGAAACAGGCTGAAGAAGATTTTCGTACTGTTCTGAGTTCGTATCAGATGGTTATTAATCAGGGTACAACAAATTATTCTGAGCAAATATCCCTTCTTGAAGAACAGATATATAATCTGAAGCTTCAGCAGCAGACTCCTATTGACATAATAACATCACCAAATTCAGCATATTTCGTCAGCTATGCAGATGGATATGAGGATAAGCTCTCAATAGCAAATCTCAGCTCTATAACAAAGCAGGATCTTGAATCTGTAACTGATGACGAAACCTTGAAAAGCAATACAATAATCGGTAAAACAATTGCCGGTTACGGATGGTATATGCTGGGTATTATAAATAATACAGAAATAAATTTCCAGGTAGGTGATACAGTAACGCTTTATCTGTCTTCTTCGGCAGCCAATACCAAAGCAACCGTTGCAGAGCTTCGGCCTGGTGAAACTGCTGATGAAACAATGATTGTTCTGTACTGTGAAAATATGGTTTCTGATTTTGTACAGCACAGGACAGAGCGTGTGAGAGTTGTCAAAGGAGAATACGAAGGCATAAAGGTTCCGAGAACAGCTATCCGATTCCGTGATGTGGAAGAAAGTACAACTAATGTACTTACAGGAGAGGTTACAACGACCCTTGTAAACTACAGAGGTGTTTATGTTCTTGACGGAGAAGAGGTAGCATTCCGTAAACTTGACGTAATTTACGAGGGCGATAATTATGTTCTTTCTGCCTTTAACAAAGAAAAAGGCTATTTGCAGCTATATGATTCAGTTATAGTGGAAGGAATAGATGCAAGCGGAGGTGCTGATTGATATGAAGAACGGTTTTGAATACATTACTGAGAATTATCGGCGTATCTGTGCTGGGATTGAGGAAGCTAAGACAAAATACCGAAGTCCGAATGATAATATTGAATTAATGGCAGTTACAAAGACTGTTTCACCCGAGGCTGTGAATCATGCAATAGGATTGGGAATCAAGCTTTTAGGTGAAAATCGTGTTCAGGAATACGAATCCAAGAAGGATTTTTATAATCCTGCCGCCAGTGTTCATTTCATAGGACATCTGCAGACGAATAAGGTGAAATATATAATAGAGGATATGGATCTTATTCAATCTGTGGACAGCATAAAACTTGCGGCTGAGATTGACAGACAGGCAAGAAGAGTAAATAAAGTACAGAATGTGCTTGTTGAGGTTAATATCGGCGGCGAGGAATCAAAGAGCGGTGTTTCTCCGAATGATCTTGAAAATCTTCTGTATGAGGCGGCGCAGCTGGAAAATATTCATGTCAAAGGCTTAATGACGATTCCGCCTTCTGAAAACAGCGAAAAATTTCTTTGCAAAATGCAGCAATTATATCTTGACATTTCATCAAAAAACATGGATAATATAGATATGGATATATTATCTATGGGAATGTCCGGCGATTATATAAAAGCAATAGAGTATGGTTCAAATCTTGTTCGAATAGGTACAGCGCTTTTCGGTGCAAGAAAATATATGTAAAAACAAAAAGACAGCCATAAAATCAGGCTGTCAGACTGGCTGGATGTAATCCGCACTGTTAATTCAGCTAAATAATAAAGTGCGGAGAATGGAGTAGTATAATGAGTTTACTGAATAATTTGAAGGATTTCTTTATTCCCGCAGAGGTTGAGGATGATAATGACACAAGCTACAAGCAGACACAGGAAGAGCCGGAAAAGAATGAAAGCACATATTCTTCTTCTTCAAATAATGCGTCATCAGGCACTGCATCAACAGCACGTCAGAGCAGCTATGTAGGACAGCACGAAGAGCGCAGAAGCGGAAACACTTATTCCGCAAATACAGCATCATCTTCATCTGCCCGTTCCAGCTATTCATCATCTCCTACACTGCAGGTAATTCTTGTTAAGCCAACTGAATATACCGATGCAAAGAAAATTGCAGACCACCTTATGAATGGCAGAACAGTTGTTCTTGTACTGGAAGAAGCGTCTGAGCAGACAAGAAGAAGAATTATAGATTTCCTTATCGGCGTTGCATATGCAATGAACGGCAATCTTAAGCCGATTGCAAATCAGACATACATTGTAACACCGCATGATGTCGGACTGGTGGATCAGCTTGTTAATGAACTGGGCAAGAACTATACCGGCAGCGATTCATCTTCAACAGCTTCGCTGATCTGACAAAAATGAGTTTTTCCGATTCACTGGATGATCGTATTCTGACTGCACATCTTTGTGATCTCGCAGAACGTGCAAACCGTGATTGTACAGGCTGCTATACACGCTTTTTAGATGAACGGCAGATCATGATTGCTGAGAAAACACTGCTTGGCAGAATGGACTGCAATGTCAGGCTATGGGGCGGTTATGAAGGAGCACAGAGAAAAATATGCTGTGTGTATCCCGAATGGATGGAGCTGGATGAAAGTCTTGTACCTATTGTATGTCTGACATATAAATACCGCTGCGGTGAAAAATTAACACACAGAGATTTTCTCGGAGCATTTATGTCCTGCGGAATTCAAAGAGAACCTGTGGGAGATATTGTAATCGGCAGAGAAAAAGCACAGGCGATTGTTACACAGGCAGTTGCTCCGATTCTGAGGGATATTACAAAAATTGGCAGAACCGGTGTAAAAGCTTCAGAAAGCGACTCATTTGATATGCCATTGCAGCAGAATTTCCGGGAAATCAGCGGAACGGTGTCGTCACTCAGAATAGATTCTGTTGCAGCTCTCGGAATACGGGAAAGCCGTGAAAAAACTGTAAGACTTTTGCAGCAGGGACGTATTGAAATTAATTATTCTGAGATCACTTCACCTTCAATAAAGCTTTCTGAAGGAGATGTGTTTGTAGTACGTGGATTTGGGAAATACAGATTAAAAACAGTAACAGGTCTTTCGAAAAAAGGAAGACTTCATATATTGATTGAACAATATCTTTGAAAGGCGGATAAAATATGATTACAGCAAACGATATTCATGAACTTCGATTTGAGAAGGCAGCTTTTGGTTATAAGCAGGAGGACATTGATGAGTTTCTCACACAGCTCGAACACGAGCTGGAACTGAATCAGCAGGAACTGGAGGACAGCAATAACAAGATTCAGGTTCTGGCTGACAAGGTTCGTGAGTATATGCGTGATGAAGATGCGCTGAAGGACGCTCTTCTCGGCGCACAGCGTCAGGGTCATCAGATAATTGCAGAGGCAAATGAGAGAGCTGATGAGATCATTGCTGAGGCAAAGAGAAAAGCTGATGAAATGATGGATGAGGTAACAATTCAGCATGATGCACTTCTCAAGAAGAATCAGGAAGAAGTTGCAGCAGCACACGAGCAGCTTGCAGATGCAAGAAAAAAGGTTGCAGATTTTAAGAAGGCTTTATTTGATATGTATAAGGAGCATCTGGAAGTTCTTTCTGCAATGCCTGAAGAAGATGATCTTGATTTTGCAGCGGATTACAGTGCTGCAGCAGTAAATGCAAAGGAAGCAGATGATACAGTAACAGCAGCTCCTACAAAGAGTGATCCTTTTGCATCATCTCAGTTCTCAGCAAAAACTATTCAGGGTGCATATGATAAGAGCTTCGGAGCTTCTGAAGAAGAATAAGAACATTTGTTGGAAAGGAGGGTTTTTCGCATAATGCGAAAGACCGATTCAGTATGGCACAGGATTACAATACGACATTAAATTTACCAAAGACAGATTTTCCTATGCGTGGAAATCTGCCTAAAAGAGAGCCGGATGTTCTGAAAAAATGGGAAGAATCCGATCTCTACGAAAAGATGGTTGCACGTAATGAGGGTAAACCTAAGTACATTCTTCATGACGGTCCGCCCTATGCAAATGGTGAGATTCATCTGGGTACAGCGCTTAATAAGACTTTGAAAGATTTCATAATCAAGCAGAAGAATATGAGCGGTTACTGTGCTCCTTATGTTCCGGGCTGGGATACGCATGGTCTTCCCATTGAACTGAAGGCACTTAAAGCAAATGGTGCTGATAAGAATGCAATTTCACCTGTAGAACTCAGACGTCACTGCAAGAATTTTGCAATGACTCATGTTCAGAATCAGATGAATCAGTTTAAACGTCTGGGAAGTCTTGGTCATTACTGTGATCCTTATCTGACACTTAAACCGGAGTATGAAGCTCGTCAGGTTGAAGTGTTTGGTGAAATGGCTAAGAGAGGCTATATGTACAAGGGACTGAAGCCTGTTTACTGGTGTCCGGATTGTAATACTGCCCTTGCAGAAGCGGAGATCGAATATGAAAATGATCCCTGCTATTCCATTTATGTTAAGTTTAATGTCACAGACGACAAAGGCATTTTTACCGCAATGAACATTCCTCTGGATAAGGTGTTCTTTGTTATCTGGACAACTACCACCTGGACAATTCCCGGTAACCTTGCTATCTGTGTAGGTCCCGGATATGAATACACACTTGTTAAGGTTGGTGATGAATATTACTGCATGGCACTGGAGCTTGTTGCTCCAACAATGAAGGCGGCAGGCATTACCGAGTATGAAACAGTAGGCTCATTCTTTGGAAACGAGCTTGAAAATATGATGACAAAGCATCCGCTTTATGACAGAGGTTCAAAGGTTATCGTAGGTGACCATGTAACTCTGGAAAGCGGTACAGGCTGCGTTCATACTGCACCCGGATATGGTGTGGAGGACTTTGAAGTATGCAAGAATTATGATGATATCGGCATTATTGTATGCGTTGATGCAAAGGGACTTCAGACTACGGAAGCAGGTGAATTTGCAGGTCTTAACACAGATGAAGCTAACAAGGCAATCGCAGCTAAGCTTACAGAGCTTGGAGCAATGCTTGCCACAGAAAAGATAGTCCACCAGTATCCTCACTGCTGGAGATGCCACCAGCCTATCATTTACCGTGCAACAGAGCAATGGTTCTGCTCTGTAAACGGATTCAAGGATGAGGCAATTAAGGCTATTGAAAACGTTGAATGGATTCCGGGCTGGGGCGAGGATCGTATCAAGGGAATGGTTCGCGACAGAAGCGACTGGTGCATTTCACGTCAGCGTACATGGGGCGTTCCGATACCGATCATTTACTGTGCAGATTGCGGAAAGCCAATCGTAAATGATACAACTATCAAGAATATAGCAGACCTTTTCCGCAAGGAAGGGGCAGACGCATGGTGGACAAAGGAAGCTTCTGAGTTTATTTCACCGGAAGTCAAGTGCGAATGCGGCTGCGGCAGCTTTACCAAGGAATACGACATTATGGACGTATGGTTCGACAGCGGCGTGTCCCACAGTGCTGTTATGGAGCAGTATGACTGTCTCAGCTGGCCTGCTGACCTTTACCTTGAAGGTGCTGACCAGTACAGAGGCTGGTTCCAGTCATCACTTCTTACATCTGTTGTATATAAGGGAACTGCACCCTACAAGGCTGTATGCACACACGGCTGGGTAGTAGACGGTGAAGGAAGAAAAATGTCCAAATCTCTGGGCAACGGCATTATGCCAGATGAAATCATCAAACAGTATGGTGCTGATATTTTAAGACTCTGGGTAGCGTCTTCTGATTATCATTCTGATATCAGAATTTCTCCGGAGATTTTAAAGCAGCTTTCCGATGCATACAAGAAGATAAGAAATACAGCTCGCTACATTCTGGGCAATCTGGGTAACGGTGATGGATTTGATCCTGACAGGGATTCTGTTTCTGATAATGAGCTTCAGGAAATCGACCGCTGGGCTCTTATGAAGCTTGACGCACTTATGGATAAGGTTGAAAAGGGATACAATTCCTTTGATTTCCATGTTGTATTCCACAGCATTCATAATTTCTGCACAACAGATATGTCAAACTTCTATCTTGATATAATTAAGGACAGACTCTACTGTGAACCGATTGCATCTGTTGCAAGACGGGCAGCACAGACAGCAATGTACCGAATTTTAAGTGCAATAACAAGAATGATCGCTCCTATTCTTTCATTTACAGCTGAGGAAATCTGGAGCTTTATGCCTCATTCTGAATCTGATAATACAGAAAGTGTTTTCTTGAATGATATGCCGGCTAAGTCGGAACTTACTGCTTCTGATGAGTTTACTTCAAAATGGGAACTCATTTATCAGACACGAATTGACGTAAACAAGGTTCTTGAAGAAAAGCGCAACGAAAAACTTATCGGTAAATCACTTGAAGCCGCTGTAACAATTGCTGCTGCTGACGATGCTTCCTTTAAAATTCTTTCTGAGAATGCAGAGCTTCTGGCATCTGTACTGATCGTATCTTCAGTAGAGGTTGTACGTTCTGAAAGTGGTGGCGCTGTATATACTGTTACTAAGGCTGAGGGTGAAAAATGTGAACGCTGCTGGATCTATTCCACAAGTGTTGGCAAAAACACAGCTCATCCTACGCTTTGTGCAAGATGTGCAGGAGTAATCGAGGAATAAGAACTAAACAGCCTGTCGTTTTGCGGCAGGCTGTAACTTTAGAGTTGAAAGGAGCATAAATTGCTTATTTTTTCGCTGATAGCTGCTGCAGTTCTGATAGGAGCGGACCAGCTTATTAAGCTTTGGGCTGTTGAGGTTCTGCAGGATAAGGAAAGTATTTCATTTCTTCATATTGGTGATTTTAAAATAATGGATCTTACCTACCTTGAAAACAGCGGGGCCGTTTTCGGCAGCTTTGCAGGTATGCGATGGCTTCTTATCGGAATTACAAGCGTAATGCTTATTGCCTGCCTTTGGGGTATTATTCGTTACGGAAATCATTCAAAACTTCTTAATGTAAGCCTTACACTCATTTTTGCCGGAGGAATCGGCAATCTGATTGACAGAATTTTCCGTGGAGGTCTTGTTATTGACTATCTTGAAGTAAAGCTGTTTGACTTTGCCATATTCAATTTTGCAGACTGCTGCGTTGTAATCGGAATAGTGCTGTTTATTTTTTATGTTCTTTTTTCCGGTGAAAAGAATTCTGACACCAAAACCGTAAAAACTGAGGAGCATAAAGAAAATGTCTGACCTTATAACCCTTACGGTACCTGCTGAAGCTGCGGGAGAACGTCTTGACAAATGGCTTTCCGCCTGTGAGGAACTGGGCCTTACCCGTTCGGTAATACAGGCACGAATGAAGGAACAGAAGATACTGGTAAATGGAAAAGCAGTGTCTAAAAATGAAAAGGCTTTGGCAGGCAGCATTGTTACGGCAGAGATTCCAGATCCGATTTCTCTGGAACTTATTCCTGAAAATATCCCGCTTGATGTAGTGTATGAGGATGACGACCTTTTGGTTGTAAATAAACCGAAGGGAATGGTTGTTCATCCCGCACCGGGAAATTATACAGGGACTCTTGTCCATGCACTGCTATATCACTGCGGAGAAAGATTATCGGGAATAAACGGAGTAATTCGTCCCGGAATAGTCCACAGAATAGATAAGATGACAAGCGGACTTCTTATGGTTGCTAAAAATGACGCAGCCCATCTGGGGCTTTCTGCACAGATAGAGAAACACAGCTTTATAAGGGAATATCAGACTGTATGTATAGGTCATATGAAGGAGCAGTCGGGAACGATAAATGCTCCCATAGGACGTCACCCTTTAGACAGGAAAAAAATGGCTGTTACAATGAAAAACAGCAAGCCTGCTGTAACCCATTATGAAGTAATTGCTGAATATAAAGGTTATTCTCATTTGAGACTTCGTCTTGAAACAGGGCGAACGCATCAGATACGAGTGCATCTTTCAAATATCGGTCATCCTGTTCTTGGTGATGAAGTTTACGGAAAGCCTTTCAAGGGTATTGAAGGTCAGTGTCTTCATGCCTGGAAAATTGGGTTTATTCACCCGATACGCAATGAATATATGGAATTTACAAGTCCTTTGCCCGATTATTTTGAAGAAGTACTGAGGAAAATCAGCACTCGCTGACAGGAGGCATATATGTTTGAAGCAATAGACAAAGTTTATCTAATGACTGATCTGGACGGTACTCTGCTGACCGGAAGTAAAACTGTTTCAGAAACTGACCGTAAAGCTATTGACAGGTTCAGAAGCAAGGGCGGAAGATTTTCCTTTGCAACGGGAAGAACCCTTCAGTCAGCTATGGATTATATTGAAGAGCTAAAAATCGATCAGCCTGTTATAATGTATAACGGTGCCCGTATATATGATCCGGTTTCTGCAAAGATACTGTATACCCATGCACTTCCTGCCGAAGCATATGATTATACACTGGAAATATTCAGAGAATTTCCAGACGTAGGAGCTGAACTTCTTACTCCGGAAGGCACATATATAATCAAGCTTAATTCCTACGAAGAAAAACACACTGAATACTGCAGTGATCCTATTTTCTGTACAATAGATGAAACACCAAAGGAAAACTGGCTTAAGGTACTTTTTACAATGAGTCCTGAAGATATAGACAGACTTACAGAATATGCGGAGAAAAGGAATTTTGAGAATGTGTCGTTTATACGTTCAGACAGCATTTTTTACGAAATGCTTCCTTTCGGCGTATCAAAGGGCAGCGCTCTTAATGAATGCAGAAAACTTTTTTATCCCGAAGAAATAACATTTGCTGCGGCAGGTGATTATAATAATGATCTTGAGCTTGTGAAGAATGCGGATTTCGGAGCCGCTCCTGCAAATGCTCAGCCCTGTGTAAGGGAATCGGCTGATTATGTAATGTCATCTACAAATGATGAGGGCGCAATTGCTGAGCTTATTTCAGTCATAGAATCAAAAATTAAATAAACGGAGGTTTTACAATGGACATAACAACAAAAAAACAGCTGCAGGCAACAGCCTGCAAAGTGCGTATGGGTGTTATTGAAGGAACATTCAACGCAAAGTCGGGTCATCCGGGCGGTTCGCTTTCAATAAGTGATTTGCTGACCTATCTCTATTTTGCAAAAATGCACGTTGATCCCTCTCAGCCTGAAATGGAAGACCGTGACAGGCTGGTTCTTTCAAAGGGTCACTGCGCACCTGCACTTTATTCAGTGCTTGCACAGCGTGGATTTTTCTCCTGTGATGAACTGAAGTCACTCCGTCATATCGGCGCAATGCTTCAGGGTCACCCTTGTATTCATACTCCGGGAGTTGATATGTCCAGCGGTTCTCTGGGACAGGGAATTTCAGCAGCCTGCGGAATGGCACTTGCAGGAAAGCTTGACAATGCCCCATACAAGGTTTACACTATCCTTGGTGACGGCGAAATTGAAGAAGGACAGGTCTGGGAGGCTGCAATGTTTGCAGCTCATTATAAGCTTGATAATCTCGTTGCAATTGTTGACAACAACGGACTTCAGATAGACGGACCCATAACCGAGGTTTGTTCACCTGAGCCGATAACAGATAAGTTTGCAGCATTTGGCTGGCACGTTATCACAATGGACGCACACGACTTTGATTCAATTGAAGCAGCCTTCAATGAAGCTGAAACTATCGTTGGAAAGCCTGTTGCTATCATTGAAAAGAGCGTAAAGGGCAAGGGCGTTTCATTTATGGAAAATCAGGTAGGCTGGCATGGCAAGGCACCTAACAAGGAAGAATATGACAAAGCAATGGCAGAACTGAATGCACAGCTGAAAGAACTGGAGGATTAAGATATGGCAGATGTAATTAAAAAGGCAACCAGAGAAAGCTACGGCGAAGCACTTACAGAGCTTGCTGAAAAATATCCGGATCTTGTAGTTCTGGACGCAGACCTTGCGGCTGCAACAAAGACAGGCATTTTCAAGAAGGCATATCCTGAAAGATTCTTTGACTGCGGAATTGCAGAAGCAAATATGATGGGTGTTGCAGCAGGTCTTGCAGCAGCAGGAAAGATTCCATTTGCAAGCACATTTGCAATGTTTGCAGCTGGCAGAGCATATGAAATTGTAAGAAACTCTATAGGCTATCCTCACCTTAATGTAAAGATTGGCGCAACACATGCAGGCATCTCCGTAGGCGAGGACGGTGCAACACATCAGTGCAACGAGGACATTGCCCTTATGCGTACTATTCCGGGAATGACCATCATCAATCCGGCTGACGATGTCGAAGCAAAGGCAGCTGTTGAAGCTGCAATAAACTTCGAGGGTCCGGTATATCTGAGATTCGGCAGGCTGGCTGCACCTGTTTTCAATGACGCAGAAAGCTACAAGTTTGAGCTTGGAAAGGGCATTACACTGAGAGAGGGCAAGGACGCAGCTATCATTGCAACATGTCTTATGGTTTCCGAAGCTATCGAAGCGGCAAAGCAGCTTGAAGCAGAGGGCATTGATGCAAGAGTTATTAACATTCATACGATCAAGCCTCTTGACAAGGATATTATCAGCAAGGCTGCAAAGGAAACAGGACTTATTGTAACTGTTGAGGAACACAGCGTTATCGGCGGACTTGGCAGTGCAGTTGCGGAAGCAGTAACAGAATGCACACCTGTTCCCGTTGTAAAGATCGGTGTAAATGATGAGTACGGTCATTCAGGTCCTGCAGCAGAGCTTCTGAAGGAATTCGGGCTTTGTGCGGATAATATTGCAGCTGTTGTAAAAAAGGCTGTGGCTGAGAAGAAGTAAATAATAATTTTTAAAGTCACTTTTGATGCTTTGCGCCTAAAGTGACTTTTGATTTATTGGGAAAATATTTTGTGATCTGGAGGAATGAAAATGCTTACGCATACCGGTACTGATACCATAGAAACAGAAAGGACTTATACTTAGGAGATTTGAGTATTCAGATGATACAGCAATGCTGAAATACTGGATTGCAGATGAAAAAATTCAATCAATGTATGCTGAACCTGTATATTCAACAAAAGAAGCTGTAAGGGAGTTACTTGATAAGTACATTGGTTCTTACAAAAGGAATGACTATTACCGCTGGGCAGTTATTGAAAAAAATTCTGGAGAATGTATTGGTCAGATAGCATATTTTCTTGTAGATAACAAAAATCATTTTGCTGAAATTGAATACTGTATCGGGTCTGATTTTCAATGCAACGGCTTTGCGACTGAAGCGACAAAAGCGGTAATCAAATACGGATTTGAAAAAATAAATCTTCACAAAGTACAAATATGCACAAAAACTATAAATAAACCCTCTAAGCGAGTTATAGAAAAATGCGGATTTACATATGAAGGTACATTACGTGATTACTTTTATTTCAATGGAGAATATGTGGGAAGGCTGTATTTTTCTATATTAAGAAGCGAATATAAAGAGGAAAAATTATGATAAGAGAAGTGCAGGCAACACCGCACAAAGCCCGCCTGACGGCTCTGCAAGTCATCTACTTGCATCTTTTTCGTCATATTTCACAAAAAGCCTCGTGAATACACAAAGTATTCACTGCGTTTTTTG
>JBJERG010000333.1:0-2412 GCA_051882155.1 Ruminococcus sp. | reverse complement strand
GCTCCACCACTGCGGCATCAGTTTCCTTTATATCTTCAATGATTGGCAGTAATGCCCGTCCTATATTTCCGCCTTTATGAACTGTTATGCCTGATGCAGAAAGAAATTCTGTAATGACTGAGGTAGTAGTTGTTTTGCCGTCAGAACCGGTTACCGCATATATTTTACATGGACAAAGCTCAAAGAAAACTTCCATTTCAGTTGTAACCGCTACTCCGTTTTTACGTGCTTCTATAAGTTTAGGGTGGTTAAAATACATACCGGGCGAACGGAAAATAACATCAAAATCAGAAAGATCATCAAGATAACTTTCACCAAGTCTGAATGAAACTCCTGCATTATTAAGCTCATTGTAAATATCGCCTAACTGTTCAGGCTGTTTTTTGTCAAGTAAAGTTACTCCTATACCTTTTTTTAAAAATATACGAATAATGTCAGTATTAGTAACGCCGACACCTATGAATGCAACTTTTTTCTGCTGCATTTCCTTAAAAAAACGTTCGATCTGTTTCATAAAATTGTCCTCCTCAATAGTTTATAATAACACACAAAAAGGCACCTCTCACTATGGAAATGTGCCTTTTCTTTGATTTTTCAAAAAAATTTTATGCTACAGGTATATCATCCATTTTAAACATAACACGTGGATTTCCATTATCATCAGCATCAATCATAACGGCTTTGGATATAGTAATAGGTGTTGTTGGAACAGCTATTTCACCCATACTGTTTGCTGTACGTTCAACTTGTAAAAAGGAATCAACAACTTCCATGCCTTCTGTTACTTCGCCGAATGCTGCATACTGACCGTCAAGGAATGAACAGTCTGCATAGCAGATGAAGAACTGACTGGACGCACTGTCAGGATCCATTGAACGTGCCATTGAAACAACGCCCTTCTGATGTGACAGCGTATTTTCTACACCATTGGAAGAAAATTCACCTTTAATGGTTTTAGCGCTGCCGCCTGTTCCATCTCCGCTGGGATCTCCGCCCTGTGCCATAAAGTCATCCACAACACGATGGAATGTCAGACCGTCATAAAATCCTTCATTTACCAGATTCTCAAAGTTTTCACAGGTTATTGGTGCAACATCAGGACGCAGAGTTATGATAAATGAATTTTCATCAGCTGTTATTTCAGCATTTTTCCCGTCTTTTGCAGACGAATCATCGGATTTGGAACAGCCGGCAAATGTACCCATCATCATAACGGCAGCCATAGCTGTTGCAAAAAATCTTGTATACTTCATAGTTTATTTTCCTTTCAAGGATATATTTCAATTAATTATTATACCATATAACTGATAAAAATGCAAGTATTTTTTTCAGAAAATTTATTTTAACCTACAGTGCTGACTGTTGAAGTTTCAGTTTCAAATGTTTGGTCACTTATATCAGTAATGATATCGGATGATGTTTCAGCGGGAGCTGCAGAAGATGTAATGGCAGGAACTGTTGTTTCATTTACATTTGTGGTGCCTTTTGAATTTTCATCTGTATAAATCAAAAACTGAACACGTGGATTTCCGGCGGAATCAGGATCAATTATTCCTGCATACTGGATATAAATTGGTGTTACTGGAGAAGAAATCTCGCCCATTCTTCCTGTATCTCTTGGAACTCGCAGAAATCCGTCAACAACTTCCATACCTTCTGTGACATTGCCGAAAGCTGCATATGAACCGTCAAGATATGTAAGGTCTTCATAACATATGAAAAACTGACAGGTGGCACTGTTATAATCCTCTGCCCTTGCCATAGAAACGGTACCTCTGACATGGGAAAGATTATTTGCAACGCCATTTGCAGAAAATTCACCTGTTATGGCTTTATCACTGGCACCTGTGCCGTCACCATTGGGATCACCGCCTTGTGCTACGAACTTATCTACAACACGGTGAAATGTGAGTCCGTTGTAGAAGCCATTTTCTACAAGCTCCTGAAAATTTTCACAGGTTATGGGAGCAATATCAGGATACAGGGTTATTATAAAACTGTTTTCACCTACAATTGCTCCTTCAAAAGGATCATTCTTGCTGCAGCCGTTAAGTGTTGACAGCAATATTGCAGAAATTGCAGTACAGACTGCAATTCTCCTTAATTTCATAGAAATCGTCCTTTCCGTAATCTCAATATTTCCAGTATACCACATTTTTGCAAAAAAATCAAGCAGTTTTCAAATTTTTTCATATCTTATGATTTGATAAGTCAAAAAACAATATGCTTCCTGCCATTTTTCGAACAGGAAGCATATTTCAAGCAATTGTATATTTAATCAGAAATAAATATGATCATTTTCAGCCATTGTGAGAATATCAATTGCTATCATCTCATTTGTACCTGCAACAAACATCGTATCTCCGATAAATATGGCTCTTGAAACATCACTCTTAGAATATATCACACCTT
>JBJERG010000332.1:0-2420 GCA_051882155.1 Ruminococcus sp. | reverse complement strand
TACTAAAGGCAACACCGCACAAAGCACGCCTTACGGCTCTGCACGTAATCTGCTTGCATCTTTTCCGTCATATTTCACAAAAAACCTCGCTGATACACAAAGTATCAGCTGCATTTTTTGTTTCATCTGACAAAAAATCTGACTGCGCATCTTACGCACAGTCTTTGTGCGGTATTGCCTAAAATATCAAATAATATAGAACCAGCTTTCATCCTGCTCCAGTTCTGCACTTTCAACAGGGTGGGATGCGTCATAATTATACCTCAGTTCCTGATTCTTTATGCTGACTTTAGCACCATCAGGAACAGATTTTGTTATAAAAGCGTTGCCTCCAATTACTACATCTTTACCGACAACAGTTTCTCCTCCAAGAATGGAAGCTCCGGAGTAAATGGTAGCGTTATCAAGAATAGTCGGGTGACGCTTTTTGTTTTTAAGCTTCTGACCTCCTCGTGTAGACAACGCTCCAAGAGTAACTCCCTGATAGATTTTCACATTGTCACCGATAACAGTTGTTTCACCAATGACAATTCCTGTTCCGTGGTCTATGAAGAAATATTTGCCTATGGTTGCTCCGGGATGAATGTCAATTCCCGTTTCACTGTGAGCGTATTCCGTCATGATTCGTGGTATCAGAGGAACGCCCAGCAGATAAAGCTCATGGGCAATGCGATTCACCAGGATTGCATAAAGTCCGGGATAAGAGAATATAATTTCATCTTTATTATACGCCGCAGGGTCACCGTCAAAGGCTGCCTGTACATCGGTTTCAATATATGCACGGATTTCGGGAATTTTTTTAAGAAACGCCAGTGAAATCCATTCTGCCTCTGCTTGTGTAATATCACTGCCGGCATTCCCCCATTCCGGGCTGTATTTCAGCACAACAGAAATCTGTCTGATAAGATTGTACAGAACATCTTCAAGAAGCATGGTAACATTGTTCCGTACAGTATAATACCTGTAGGAATTATTTTTAAAACAGCCGGGATAAATGATTTTCTGAAGCTTCTCTATTATTTCAATAATCACTGCTTTATCCGGATGGTCAAAGCTGCTCACCTTGTCAATACCTTTTTCCTGACTGTAATCATTCAGCAGATCGCTGACGATTCCGTTTATTTCATTTTCAAGCTTATGCTGCATAATTTTCACCTCTATAAAACGTCAGACAGCCAGCACAATTGCCGGCTGCCTTAATACAACTGTTATGTCAATGAACGAATACCTCTCACAAGTGCGTCAATATCCTCAAAGGAATTATACAGCGCCAGTGTCGGACGGACTGTACCCTCAAGTCCGAAATGCCGCAGAATAGGCTGTGCGCAATGGTGCCCTGTTCTGACTGCAATTCCAAGCTCGTTGAGATGCTGTCCCACAGTTTCATTATTAACACCGTCCATTATAAAGGACAGTACGCTTGCCTTGTTCGCAGCTGTTCCGATAAGATGCAGACCGTTTATTTTCCGCATTTCTTTCATTGCGTAGACAAGCAGTTCATGTTCATGTTTGTTTACTGCCTCCATGCCTATCTCGTTTAAGTATTCCAGTGCCGCACCCAGACCTACAGCGTCTGCAATACTGCCTGTGCCTGCCTCAAATTTGTTGGGTGCCGGATTGTATATTGTACGCTCAAAGGTCACGTCCTTTATCATGTTTCCGCCGCCGTGGTAGGGTTTAGCTGCTTCAAGAAGTTCACTCTTTCCATAGACTGCACCAATTCCTGTAGGAGCGAATATCTTGTGCCCTGAAAATACAAAGAAATCTGCGTCAAGAGCTGTAACATTTATCGGAATGTGTGCTATAGACTGGGCACCGTCAATAAGTATCCGGACGCCATGAGCGTGAGCAATAGCAATCATCTCCGCAACAGGAGTAACTGTTCCAAGAGCATTTGAAACGTGGGTTGCTGAAACAAACTTTGTCCTCTTGGTAAACAGCTTTTCATACTCTGAAAGTATTATCTGTCCGGTTTCATCAACAGGTGCAACCTTAATTACAGCACCGGTTTTCTGTGCGATAAGCTGCCATGGAACAATATTTGCATGATGCTCCAGCATAGTGAGGATTATCTCATCTCCCGGCTGCAAATACTGCTTTACATAAGCGTGAGCCACAAGATTTATACCCTCTGTAGTGCCCCTTACAAAAACAATGTTATCCTTGCTGGGTGCTCCTATAAAGTCAGCCGTTATCTGACGTGCGTTTTCATATACGTCAGTTGAACGTGCAGCAAGCTCGTGTGCGCCTCTGTGAACGTTGGAATTTTCATGGGAGTAGTAATAGGAAAGCCTGTCGATAACTGCCTGTGGTCTTTGAGTGGTTGCACCGTTATCAAGCCATACCAGTGGGTGACCGTTTATTTTCTCGTTCAGAATGGGAAAATCCTTTCTAATCTGTTCCAGTGTTTTTGTTCCCAC
>JBJERG010000331.1:0-2423 GCA_051882155.1 Ruminococcus sp. | reverse complement strand
TTCAATCGTCCGACTGAACTCCTCGTGTTAAATAAAGCTGATTGCTGAACATTTTGCACCTCCCATTTCTGAGAGAAACTGTCTTATACCGTATGAAGACTGTTTGTATGATTCAGAAAGATGACGTGCAGAGATGTCAATTCAACGTCTGGTTATAAAATTCTATCGTCTGGTTTTTAAATTGCATTATTTTATTATATTCCCGTTTTAACTGCGGACGTTCGATCAGAAATGAACCTGCTGCTTCCCAAAGCGAAAATGAACCGAGAACTGAAAAAATCTCCACAGCTATCTGATTCCTGACAAAAACAGAGAGATAAAAATATGTCATAAGCATAGCTATTCCAAAAACAGACATTACAATAAGTTTTTTAGTGTTTGACATTATATCCCATTGCTTGTCTATTGCTGCAACAGCGTAGTGACGTCCTATTATTTCACGAATATTATTCTGTTCATCATCAGAGAATTTTCTTCCGTGAAACCGTATTCTGAGAGGAATATTGCATGGAATAAGATTTGATTTTTCTTCAATATAATCGTATATATCGCTGTTGAGTTCACGATCGGAGCCGGCAGACAGCGGATTATATAACTCATAATCATTGTTCAGATTGATGTCTATACTGATCATTCCGTCACCGTCAATTTGATTGCGAAGGAATGCCCCGGCTTTCTTTATGTATTTAATTCGTGACATTTTATACCTCTTTAAAATCACTGAGCATCTTTTCAAACGCCTCTGTTCTTTCCATAAAGCACCTCATTTTATCGTTATGAATGTATATTCTCAGGCTTTCCATGGTTTTTTGCCGGAAAGCCAGCCTTTATTTTCCCAGTAATCCTTTTCTGAAGGGGATGAACCCATGCCGTTTTTCTGCATCATTCCCATCATACTGAATATGAACTTTGTCTTGAATCCAACTGACGGCTTTTTTCTTACGCTGAGTTTTCCTGCAATCCTTGAAGTGTCACGCTCTATCTTTGCTTTTTTCTTATCATTAACTCCCGCCCAGTTCATGGCATGGACAGCTGTTCCGTATTTTATAACAGAAGGCACGCCCAGATAAAACAGTGCGTCACATACATCCTTTATTGCAGATTTTGCTCCTGAACCTGCTGAACAAGATACGATAACGGCACGTTTGCTGAACATACATTCTCTTGGCTTGTGAACCATCCAGTAATCAAAAGTCATATCTATAAGTGATTTTAATGGTGCTGAAACGTGCAGGCAATATGTAGGAGTTGTGATTACAATCAGATCTGCATCACAAACTGCATCAAGTATAACCTTCTTTTCTTCAAAAAATGGACAGGCTGTATCATCTTCAATACATCTGTAGCAGCCCATACAGAAATGATTCAAATCTCTTGGCAAGAAAAATTCTGTGACTTCATTTTCACCCTCGATCTTTTCTATTATCATGCGTCCTATATGATAGCTGCTGCCCTTATGATTTTGTCCGTTTATCATTACTGTTTTCATATATGCTCCTTATGCGGCGTGATATTGGTTTTTTCCTTACAGAATCGAATGAGTTATCTGCATTCGAATTTTCACATATCATACTCAGCCCGCCTGATTTCGTATAAACATTATAACATATTTAATAAGAAAAGTAAAGTCCGTAAAAATAAAAAGTAAACGGATAAGGTGAAAAGATCTTTCCGGGTACGATTTCCTTAAGGAAACAGTAAGATAAGAATTTTCTCACAAAAGCAGATTTTTATAGTCTATAATTGATATTTTTTTGCTTATGTGATATAATAAAATTATCCTAATATAATGAAATGGGTATGGAAAAATGTTTAAATTAAGAAAGGTAAGAGCATTTACTGTATCAGCGGTTATGGATATAAGCTGTTTGGCTGCAAAAAACTTACCTCAGCGGTGATTTCCTAGGGTACTGTGAGTATAGGAAAGCTTCATTTGATAAATGTACAAGCCTTGCTGAGATTATTACTTCGGCAACTAAATATCGATAGTTCTCGTTCGGATAGAAAAAACAAGGTTCCGGACAACACCGCTAAATTTAACGATTGATATTATCGATAAATCATTGCCGAAGTAATAGTATTCCTGAAAACCTTGAAAGCATAGATGGCAGAGCTTTTTCTAACTGCACTTCTCTTGCCTCTGTAACAGTGATTAATCCTGACTATGCAATTTTGACAGCATCATTACAATTTCAGATGCAGCTGTAATTTACGGCTATGCAGATTCAACTGCAGAGGAGTATGCGAATAAATACGGCAGGACATTCGTTTCCCTCAGTGATGCACCGGCTGCTAAGGGTGACATAAATGGCGACGGCAATGCTGACCTTCAGGATGCAGCAGCAGTTCTGAACATTTACGCAGCTCAGGTCGTATTTCCGTTGATAAAAGCAGTCAGAAATTGTATAAAGATGGTCTTCAAT
>JBJERG010000330.1:0-2445 GCA_051882155.1 Ruminococcus sp. | reverse complement strand
CGCCGACCGTATCAATTCCGGAATTGATGCAATTGGAAAGCGGAAAATCAATAAGACGATACCTTCCTCCGAATGGAATTGAACCCATTGTACGCTGCTTTGTCAGATCAATGACTGTTGAATCATTGATGCTTGCAAAAATCAAACCTAAAACATTATTATTCATACCCATTTTCTATTCACCGCCTTATATATTCTCAGAAATAATTTCCTTTGGAAGTACCGGCTTTTTACCGGATACTGTAATATTATGGCCTACAACTGCAATTCCCCAGTCATCTCTGTTGAGAACACATTCAGGGCTCTTTCCTATTTTAGCGCCTGATTCTATAACACTGTCCTCACCAATGATAGCATATTCTACCACTGCTCCGGACTTGATAACTGTACCAGGCATTATAATGCTGTACTTGACCGTTGCGCCTTCCTCAATTGTTACTCCTGCTGATATTACAGAAAAATCAACCGCACCGTCAACAACGCTGCCTTCTGTTATCATGGAGTTTTCAACATGAGCATTAGGTCCTATGTACTGCGGCGGCATATTTTCATGACGTGAATATATTTTCCATGTAGGATCATAAAGATCCAGAGGAACGCTTGGACTTAAAAGATCCATATTTGCTTCCCAAAGGCTGTCAAGAGTACCTACATCTCTCCAGTAGCCCTCAAATTCATAAGCAAAAAGTCTTTCACCGTTTGCAAGCATGGCAGGGATAATATCCTTACCAAAATCCTTGGAGCCTGTATTTGCATTTTCATTTTCAATGAGATGTTTCTTCAGCTTTTCCCATGTAAATACATATATTCCCATAGAAGCAAGTGTTGATACAGGTTCCTTTGGCTTTTCCTTAAAATCTGTCACTCTGCGCTCATCATCGCAGATCATAATGCCGAATCTTGACGCCTCTGAACGAGGAACATCAATAACTGCAATGGTGCTGTCTGCATTATTTGCAACATGGAAATCAATCATCTTTGAGTAATCCATTTTGTAAATATGATCGCCGCCCAGAACGATTACATACTCCGGATCATAACGTTCGATAAATGCCATATTCTGATAAATAGCATTTGCAGTTCCTTCATACCATGAAGCACCTGCAGCTGTCTGATAAGGCGGAAGAACGTGAACTCCACCGTGCATTTTATCAAGATCCCATGGCTGACCGTTTCCAATATAGTCATTAAGAACAAGGGGCTGATACTGTGTAAGTACACCTACTGTATCTATACCTGAATTGATACAGTTTGACAGCGGAAAATCAATAAAACGATTTTTTCCTCCATAAGGGATCGCAGGCTTTGCAACCTTCTGTGTCAACGCATAAAGTCTGCTGCCCTGACCGCCTGCCAAAAGCATAGCTACACACTTCTTTTTAATTTTCATAATATTCCTCCTGACAATCATAATATTACATTAATATGAAAACTTATTAATTTAATACAGCAAAAACTTATTTCTTCTTCGCTTTCTCAGAAGCGCTTTTTTTCGAAGTTGCCGCACGTTTTTTTACAGCTGCCCCACGCTTTTTAGGTGCCGGCTTATGCTTTAAGTAAACAACGGACAAAG
This sequence comes from Ruminococcus sp., assembly GCA_051882155.1. Classification (GTDB taxonomy): domain Bacteria; phylum Bacillota; class Clostridia; order Oscillospirales; family Ruminococcaceae; genus Ruminococcus_C. Next base: position 872 of record JBJERG010000330.1, on the reverse strand, counting down.
GAGCCAGTGTCATAGAAATATACTGTTCAAAACCGTGCATCTCTTCCGGTACAGTCACAAATTCCTTTTCTGATACGCCCTCTCCTCCGAATTCAGGTGCATCGCTGTTCATTACAACAACATATTTGCCTTCATTGGGAACTCCGATACGATAATCACTTCTCTGTACCGGACAGAAGTTGCATACAACAACAATTTCATTACCCTCTTCATCTATTCTTCTGAAGGCTATGACACTTTGCATATAGTCATCATGTGATATCCAGCTGAAGCCTTCCCATGAATAATCAATTTGCCACAGCGGTGAATTTTCAAGATAAAACTTATTAAGTGCTTCGGTAAACCTTTCCATCTTCTGGTGATTAGGATCATTAAGAAGATCCCAGTCAAGCTGAGTCTGATAATTCCACTCATTGCTCTGAGCAAATTCCTGTCCCATAAACAGAAGTTTCTTACCGGGATGCGCCATCATATATGCAAGAAAGGCACGGTATGTAGCAAATTTCTCTTCAAGAAGCGGTGAAGACATCTTTCTGAGCATTGAACATTTACCGTATACTATTTCGTCATGTGATATGGGAAGAATATAATTCTCTGAGAAACAATAAAAGAATGAGAAGGTAAGTTTGTCATGATTAAAGGAACGATATATAGGGTCAAGGGAAACATACTGAAGCATATCATTCATCCAGCCCATGTTCCACTTGAAATTGAAGCCCAGTCCGCCGATATCAGTAGGCTTTGTAACCAATGGCCATGCAGTAGATTCTTCTGCTATCATAAGTACGCCGGGATGACGTTCAAATGCAGCTTCATTCAGATGTCTCAAAAATTCAACTGCCTCAATATTCTCATGTCCGCCGTACTGATTT
>JBJERG010000329.1:0-12438 GCA_051882155.1 Ruminococcus sp. | reverse complement strand
TTGGTATTGGTATCGCTACAGGCAAGGCTGCTGAGGCAATTGCCCGTCAGCCGGAAGCCGCAGGAAGCATCAATAAGGCACTGCTCCTTGGCGCTGCACTGGCAGAAGCAACTGCAATTTACGGATTCGTTATTGCGCTTCTGCTGATACTTATGAAGTAATTAAATGGAGGTAAAATAAAATGATCGCTGCAAGTATAGCTGTTATGTGCGGAATAGGCGCAGGACTTGGTATTGGTATCGCTACAGGCAAGGCTGCTGAGGCAATTGCCCGTCAGCCGGAGGCGGCAGGAAGCATCAATAAGGCACTGCTCCTTGGTGCTGCACTGGCAGAAGCAACTGCAATTTACGGATTCGTTGTTGCACTTCTGCTGATACTTATGAAATAAAAATGGAGTTGATTAAAGGTGCTTGAATTTAATTTCTGGACCATATTATTTTCAATTATAAATATTTTGGTGCTGTTTCTGTTTCTGAAGAAATTCCTATTCGGCAGGATAAATGCCATTTTAGAGGAACGTGCCTGTGCAGTACAGGCTGAGATCGACAAGGCTAAGGAGGAATCACAGAAGGCAGAAAAGCTGCGCTGTGATTACGAGGCTTCCATATCAGACGCAAAGGACGAGGCGAAGAAGATCGTACAGGACGCCCAGAGAACTGCCAATGCCCGCAGTGCCGCTATTACACAGCAGGCACAGGAGGAGGCTAACCGCATAATGGAAAGCACAAGGCAGGAGCTTGCACTGGAACGTGAAAGATCAGTTGCCAGCGCACAGAATGAGATCGTAAGCCTTGCAATGGAGGCGGCAGAAAAGGTTCTGGGCAGGGAAATGGACGAGGAAGCAAACCGTGCTATAGTAGACGCATTCCTTGACGAGGAGGAAGAAAAATGAACCGGGTATCAGACGCCTATGCAAAGGCTCTGTTTGAAACAGGCGTACCTTCCGGAGATGTTGAAAAGGCAGATGAGATATTCAGGTCCTGCCGGGAGCTTGAAGAAGCACTGTCCAGCCCTGTAATACCTTTTAATGAAAAGGAAAGGGTCATAGAAAAGCTTTTTCCCGAATCTCTCACAGGCTTTTTCAAGGTGCTGTGCAGAAACGGCAGGGCGTCGGAAGCAGGAGAGATATTCCGTTCATACCGTTCTCTTAACCGAAAGGCAATGGGCTGCATAAAGGCTACCCTTGAATATGTTACTCCGCTGACGGAGGAGCAGAAGGAACGCTTTACTGAATACATAAAGCGTAAAACAGGCTATGAAAAGGTGGAGCTTTCCCTTGTTTACAATCCAAAGATCATGGGCGGATTTGTACTTCGTGCCGGTGATTTCAGATACGACAGAAGCACTGCAAAGGCAGTTTCCGATATGAAACGAAGCCTTATCCGTCCGGGAGCAGCTCCCTCATACAGAAACAAAAAGGCTCCTCATGTTCTGAGAGCTGTTCTGGAATATGTAACGCCGCCCTCAGAGGAGCAGAAGGCTCGTATTACTGAGCTTATAAAGAAGAAAACCGGATACAGTGAGGTAGAGCTTAATCTGGTGGAAAATAAAGAGCTTATCGGCGGATTTATACTTCGTGCCGGTAATTTACGGTACGACCGCAGCACAGTTCGTGAGGTTGCGGATATGCGCCGTAAGCTTATGCGGAGGTGACAGCAATGGCGATAAATGCCAGTGAAATTATTTCTGTGCTGAAAAGTGAAATAGCGGATTTTGACCGCAAATCGGCACTTATGGAAACAGGTACCGTTGTGGGCGTAGGCGACGGCATTGCCACAGTATTCGGTCTTCAGAAGGTCATGTATGGTGAACTTGTGGAATTTGAAAACGGCACACGGGGCATCGTACAGAATATTGAAACAAAAACAGTGGGCGTTGTTATGCTGGGAAGTGACCGTGGAATAACGGAAGGCTCTCAGGTAGTGCGTACAAAAAAACGTGCAGGTATCGGCGTATCCGAAAGCATGATAGGACGTGTTGTAAACGCCCTGGGCGGTGCAATAGACGGCGGTCCGGATATTGTGCCTGTGGATTTTTACCCTGTGGAACGTGAAGCGGCAGGCGTAGCGGAAAGAAAGTCTGTTTCCGTTGCCCTTCAGACGGGCATACTCTCTATCGACTCAATGTTCCCTATCGGCAGAGGTCAGCGTGAGCTTATCATAGGCGACAGACAGACGGGAAAGACCTCCATTGCAGTTGATACTATCATAAATCAGCGTGGACAGGACGTTATCTGTATATACGTTGCCATAGGTCAGAAATCATCTACCGTTGCGAAGGTGGTTTCCATGCTGAAAAAGCATCATGCCATGGATTACACTATTGTTATGGCGGCATCTGCCAGCGAACCGGCGCCGGTTCAGTATATCGCACCCTATTCCGGCACTGCAATTGCGGAATATTTTATGGATCAGGGCAAGGACGTACTTATTGTTTATGATGATCTGTCAAAACACGCTGTGGCTTACCGTACAATGTCCCTTCTGCTCCACAGACCGCCGGGACGTGAGGCTTATCCGGGAGATGTATTCTATCTCCATTCAAGACTCCTTGAACGTTCCTGCCGCCTTGACGACAGCAAGGGCGGAGGAAGCATTACAGCTCTGCCGATTATTGAAACCCAGGCAGGGGACGTTTCCGCATATATCCCGACTAACGTAATTTCCATTACGGACGGTCAGATATTCCTTGAATCAGAACTTTTCAATGCAGGTATGCGTCCTGCTGTAAACGTTGGTCTGTCAGTAAGCCGTGTAGGCGGTGCAGCCCAGACAAAGGCTATGAAAAAGGTTTCCGGCAAAATGAGGATCGACCTTGCACAGTTCAGAGAGCTGGAGGTATTCACCCAGTTCAGCTCAGACCTTGACCCGGGAACACAGGCGCTCCTTGACCACGGTCATGTTCTTATGGAGCTTCTGAAACAGCCGCTTTACAACCCGATCCCTCTGTGGGAACAGGTAGTTATCCTTGCGGCGGCGTCAAACGGCTGCCTTGATGATGTTCCTGTAAAGAATATCAAAGAATTCAGAGAGGGACTTATGAACCATATAAGCGGAAATTATAAAGAGTTTGCCGATTCCATCCAGAATGAGAAAACTCTCTCCGATGAACAGCTTTCGGAAATTCTCCGCATTACTTCCGAATACAAAAAGCAGGTGAGCTGATATGGCTAATATGCACGAGATAAAGGAGCGTATAAAGAGCGTAAGCGATATCAAGAAGATAACAAACGCAATGTACCTCATTTCCTCATCAAAGCTTAAAAAGGCACGAAAGGATCTTGACGCTACAGAACCATATTTCTATAAGTTGCTTTATGCCATGAGAAGTATTCTGTCACGAGTTCCGGAAGAGGCTGACGAGATGGAATTCTTCAATGAAAGACCCGAGATCCCGCCTGAAAAACGCAGTCAGCTGCTGATCGTTATAACAGCAGACAAGGGTATGTGCGGTTCATATAACCATAATGTTATACAAAAGGCAGAATCCATGATAAAGGAAACGGGAATGAATTACCTTTCCGTTATGGGTCAGGTGGGAAGAATGTACTTCCAGCGGCTTGACAAGAAGGACAATATTACTCTTGACAAAAGCTTTTTCTATACCACCCAGAATCCCACCCTTTACCGTGCAAGGAGCATTGCAGAGGAGATACTTGAACGCTTCAGCAGCGGTGAAGTTGATGATGTATACGTAGTATATACGGATATGCAGAGCGGTTCGGAGTATGAGGTTCGCACACAGCAGATACTTCCGCTGGATGTAACTCATTTTGTAATGAATGACAGCGATGTTACAAAGCATCATGAGGCTGAATTCTATCCGAATATTGAAGCTGTTATGCGTCATCTTATCCCTAACTTTGTGAAGGGACTTATTTACGGCACAATGGTTGAATCATTCTGTTCGGAACAGCAGGCTCGAATGAGCGCAATGGATTCGGCTACCACAAGTGCCAAAGATATGCTGCATACCCTTTCTTTGCAGTATAACCGTGCAAGACAGGCGGCAATCACTCAGGAGATATCGGAGGTTTGCAGCGGCAGCGAGGCACAGAATTCAGGAGGTAATTTCTAATGGATAAGGGTAAAATTGTACAGATTCTGGGTCCTGTTGTAGATGTGGAATTTGAAGCGGGTCATATGCCTCTGATACGTGACGCACTTGTTATCGATCACGGCGGCAGAGAATGTGTAATGGAAGCTATGCAGCATATGGGCAATGGAATTGTCCGCTGTATATGCCTTTCCTCAACCGACGGCTTCACAAAGGGCATGGAGGTTATAAATACAGGCAGTCCTATAAAAGTACCGGTAGGCCCTGCTACTCTGGGCAGAATGTTCAACGTTCTGGGCGAAACAATTGACAATAAAGGTCCTGTCCAGACGGATATGAGGTGGGAGATCCACAGAGAAGCTCCTTCCTTCCGTGACCAGAGTCCTGTTGTTGAAATGCTGGAAACAGGCATCAAGGTAATCGACCTGCTGGCACCCTATGCAAAGGGCGGTAAGATAGGACTTTTCGGCGGTGCAGGCGTTGGCAAAACGGTGCTTATTCAGGAGCTTATCAGAAACGTTGCCACTGAGCACGGCGGTTATTCCATATTCACAGGCGTTGGAGAACGTTCCAGAGAGGGCAATGACCTGTGGCATGAAATGATGGAATCCGGCGTTATCAGCAAGACTGCCCTTGTGTTCGGTCAGATGAACGAACCGCCGGGATCAAGAATGAGAGTTGCACAGACGGGACTTACAATGGCTGAATATTTCCGTGATGAAAGCCACCAGGACGTACTTCTCTTTATCGACAATATTTTCAGATATATCCAGGCAGGCTCAGAGGTTTCCGCACTTCTGGGAAGAATGCCCTCTGCCGTTGGCTATCAGCCTACCCTTGCAAACGAGCTGGGTGAACTCCAGGAGAGAATCACCTCCACTAAAAATGGATCTATCACATCGGTACAGGCAGTATACGTCCCTGCGGACGACCTTACAGACCCGGCGCCTGCAACTACATTTGCGCATCTGGACGCTACAACGGTTCTTTCAAGAAAGATCGTTGAACAGGGCATATACCCTGCTGTTGATCCTCTTGAATCCTCTTCAAGAATCCTGGAACCCGACGTTGTGGGTGAAGAGCATTACAGAGTAGCAAGAAAGGTTCAGGAGCTTCTGCAAAGATACAAGGAACTCCAGGATATCATTGCAATTCTGGGCATGGAGGAACTTGACGAGGAAGACAAAACTGCTGTTTACAGAGCAAGAAAGGTGCAGAAATTCCTGTCACAGCCCTTCCATGTAGCGGAGGTGTTCACAGGACAGGCAGGAAAATATGTTCCTGTAGCTGAAACTGTAAGAGGCTTCAGAATGATAGTTGACGGTGAAATGGACGATTACCCGGAGAATGCCTTCTTCATGGCAGGAACAATTGACGAGGTAATTGAAAGGGCAAAGACAGAGGTGGAATAAATGGCTAAGACATTCCATTTGGAGCTGCTTGCTTCCGACAGACCTTTCTTTGTGGGCGAATGCGAGCATCTTGTATATCCTGCGGAGGACGGACTTATGGGAATACTGCCTGGTCATGAAACCCTTGTAACGGTAATTGAACCGGGAGAGATAAAGTACAAGGTGGATGGTGAATGGCGCTACTGTGCCATAAGCGAAGGCTTTGCCGAGGTCCGGAGAGATTACGTTCTGATACTGGGAGATGCAATAGAGCTTCCGGATGAGATAGACGTGAAACGTGCCGAAGAGGCTGCTGAAAGAGCGAGAGAGCTTATGGAGCAGAAGCAGGGCGTTATGCAGTACTACCACACACAGGCAGCCCTTAACAGAGCAATGAACAGACTGAAGGTGTCAAGAAGACACAGCCACGAGATATAACCGCATCATTATAATGCAGAACAAAACAGCCGCAGATACTAAGTCTGCGGCTGTTTTCATTTTAAATCAGTTTGTTTTTGCGGTTTTCGGGAGAATTACTGTAACAGAAGTACCTTTTCCCGGTGTGCTTTGGAGAGAGATCTTTCCGCCGTGGTACTTAACAGCATTCTTTACAATGGAAAGACCAAGTCCTGTACCGCCGGATTTTTTCGAATGGCTTTTATCCACTCTGTAAAATCTTTCAAACACCCTCTGAGTATGTTCCTCCGGAATGCCTGTACCTGTATCCGTTACAGTGAGTTCTGCTTCCGTATCATTCTCACTGATTTTCACAGTAACGCTTCCGTTTTCGGTGTTGTATTTGACGGCATTATCGCAGAGATTGTATATTATCTCAAATACAAGCCGTTTTACGCCTGTAATATTGCCGTAATCGCCTTCTGCGGAAAGATTTATGTTCTTTTCATCGGCAGACTTCTTCAGCAGAGCGAATACCTCTGATGTTACCGCTTTAAGTGACAGCGGCTCCACAGGCATTTCGCCGCCTTCGTCCAGCTGTGAAAGCCTTATGATATCCTCCACTAAAGCCACCAGTCTTTCTGCTTCTTTTCTGATGTGACCTATAAATCTGGGCGTGTCCTCAGGCTTTACAAGACCATTCTCCAGAAGCTCTGCGCTTCCCATAATGGACTGAAGAGGAGTTTTCAGCTCATGGGATACATTTGCAGAGAATTCTCTTCTCATACGTTCAGCGTCCGCCTGTTCTGTAATATCATGGGCGAAAAGCACTGCTCCTGCCGCAGTGCCTTCGTTTTCAATGCGGCTTATCTCAAACTGATATTCACGTTCATTCCGCAGTGCCCTCAGCTCACTGTGACCTGATGTCATAGCTCTTTCAATGGCACTGCTCATGTCCGGTTTTCTGTCAACTGTAAGGAAATCCTCTCCTATGCAGTCTTTATCTGCTCCGAAAAGCTTCCTTGCGGCAGGATTTATGCTGAGGATCTTTTTATCAGCGTCAAGAAGAACCAGACCCTCCAGCATATTATTGGTGACATAGGCAAATTCGTCTTTTTTGCGTTTAAGCTCCGCAGCCTTCAGCTCAATGCTCTGGTGCTGTCTGTGAATCCTGCTGAGAAGCGGTGCAATTTCCTCGTAGGCGTCATTTTCCAGAGGATGGTTAAGGTCCAGATTATTGAGAGGTTCGGTAATTCTTTTTGACATCTGCCTTGCCAGAACCGCCGACAGTATGACTGCTATGATACCCACGATTATTATGGGATATATCATGCCCAGCATAAGAGCCATTCCGCTGGAACGGCTGACAGATATTCTCAGAACTGTGCCGTCTGAAAGAAGCACAGATTCGTACAGCGTCTTCTCCGTGAAGGTTTTTGAGTATCTTGAACTGCTGCCCTTTCCTTCTGCCAGGGCTTCCTTTATTTCCTCACGGTCGCTGTGGTTTTCCATGGCTGATTCATCAGCCTTTGAATCAAAAATAACAGAACCATCCTTCTGAATCCATGTCAGGCGGAAGTTTTCGGAGTCAAGACCTTCAAGGTAGGAAATTCCTGATTCCTCCGTGCCCTGTGCAGCCAGAGAAAGCTCGTCACGGAGCTGGGAAACCTGAATGCCTGTGAAATGGTCATACAGGAAGCCTGTTATCACAATAAGGGACGCCACTAAAACTGATATTGAGGCAGCCAGAATTGAACGAAAAATCTTACTTGTCATGCTGATTTCCTCCGGCGTCTGCCATTCGGTATCCCACATTGCGGACAGTTTCGATCATTTCGCTGTACTTGCCCAGTTTCTGTCTGAGGGAACGTATATGCACGTCAACTGTACGTGTTTCTCCTACGTAGTCATAGCCCCATATTTCATTGTATAGTCTGTCCCTTGTGAAAACGGTTTTAGGGTTCTGCATAAACAGTTTCAGAAGCTCAAATTCCTTGTAAGTAAGCTGCATTTTCACGCCGTCAATTTCCGCAGAACGTTCTTCTGTATTCAGTACCAGATCGCCGATCTGTAAAACGGAGGAATTTTCCTTTGGTCTGCATCTTCTGAGTACGGCTTTTACCCTTGACACCATTTCCATCATGCCGAAGGGCTTTACAAGGTAATCGTCAGCACCCAGGTCAAGGCTTTTCACCTTGTCGAATTCCGCATTTTTAGCGGTTGCCATTATTACAGGAATATCACAGTATTTTGCGGATTTCTTCAGCGTTTTCAGAAGTTCCACGCCGTCTGCACCCGGCAGCATAACGTCCAGTATCACAAGATCAGGCTGCTGCGATTCAAGGGCGGACAGAAAGCTTCTGCCGTCCTCAAAGCCCTTAGCCTCAAAGCCTGTGGATTCAAGGGCGTATACCTCTATGTCACGAATGCCTGCGTCGTCCTCAACGCACCATATCATATATATCAGCTCCTTTTCAAGGGTTCTGGCTGCGCTCACCTGTTACGGAGAAAATCACCCATTCTGCGATATTTACAGCATGGTCGCCAATACGTTCGAAGTATTTGGCTATCATCAGAAGGTCAAGGGCATATTCACCCTCATCGGGATTTTCAGCGATAACTTTTATAAGGCTGTTTTTTATCTTGTCAAAAAAACTGTCAACCCTGTCATCGTGGGCGATAACAAGTTTTGCAAGGGCAGTATCCCGTTTTACGTAGGCGTCAACGCTGTCTGTCACCATAAGTATAGTTTCAGACGCCATATCACTGATATTAATGGTTTCCTTAGGAGTTTTTCCGTGGATACAGGTGATTATATCCGCAATATCCTCAGCCTGGTCGCCGATTCTTTCCATATCGGTTATCATTTTAAGTGCGGCAGAGATCTGTCTGAGGTCCTTTGCAACAGGCTGCTGCTGAAGGAGAAGCTTCAGACAAAGGGATTCGATATCACGTTCCTTATGGTCAATATCTGAGGATATGGGTGCCACCTTTTCTGCAAGGGATAAGCTGCCCTCTGCAAAGGCCTTTGAAACAAGTGCAATAGCCTCTTCGCAGAGTGCGCCCATTTCGATCATTTCAGTATTAAGTTTAGCAAGCTGCTCATCAAATCTGCTTCTCATTATCCAAACCTTCCTGTTATATAGTCTTCTGTTCGTTTGTCTGAGGGCTGAGAAAAGAGCTTTTCGGTTTCGCCGAATTCAACAAGCTCTCCCAGCAGGAAAAATGCTGTATAATCAGAGATTCTCACAGCCTGCTGCATATTGTGAGTAACTATAACTATAGTATAACTCTTTTTCAGCTCAATTGCAAGCTCTTCGATCTTAGATGTTGAAATTGGGTCAAGAGCCGAGGTAGGTTCGTCCATAAGGAGAATTTTCGGCTTTACAGCCAATGCCCTTGCAATACAGAGTCTTTGCTGCTGACCGCCGGACATACCCAGGGCATTTTTCTTAAGTCTGTCCTTTACCTCGTCCCAGATGGCAGCGGCTCTCAGTGATTCCTCAACGATCTCATCAAGCTTTGCCTTGTTTTTTATGCCGTGGGTACGTGGACCGTAGGCAATATTGTCGTAAATGCTCATAGGAAAGGGATTCGGCTTCTGGAAAACCATGCCCACTTCACGGCGCAGCTCATTAACATCAGTGGAGCTGTCGTAGATGTTCTTTCCCTCATAGGTGACATTGCCTGTTATTTTCACCGAATCGATAAGGTCGTTCATGCGGTTGAGGGTTTTGAGGAATGTGGATTTGCCGCAGCCGGAAGGTCCTATGAAGGCTGTTATGTTGTTTTCGTGAATGCTTATGTTCACATTTTTCAGTGCCTGGGTCTTGTCATACCACAGGCAGAGATTTTCGGCTGTCATTATATCGCTCATTTTTATGTATCCTTTCGGTTAAAAGTTACGCTTTTTTGCGAAATATCTGCTTACAAGTGTCGCTGAAAGGTTTATGATCAGCGTCAGCACCATAAGTACAGCGGCAATTGCAAAGGCTGTTTCAAATTCGCCCTGTTCCTTTGCATAGACATAGAGAGCAACTGTAAGAGAAGCGCCGGGGCTTGTAAGTCCTGTGAAAATGCCGTTCAGTGCATGGGCAAAGCCTGCTGTGAATAAAAGTGCTGCAGATTCGCCTAAAATACGTCCCACTGAGAGGATACAGCCGGTGATAACGCCGTCCACACAGCCCGGAAGCACCACGGTTCTTATAACACGCCATTTGCCTGCCCCAAGACCGAAGGCACCGTCACGGTAGCTCTGAGGTACTGTTTTAAGGCTTTCCTGGGTAGTTCTCATAATGGTAGGCAGATTCATGATAACGAGAGTAAGAGAGCCTGACAGAAGAGATGTTCTGAATCCAAGGAACTGACAGAAGAAAAGCATACCCACAAGACCATAAATAATAGAAGGAATTCCCGAGAGTGTTTCAGCGGCGTATTCAATAATTCCCACAAGACGTCTGTTTTTGGCATATTCCGTAAGATATACAGCCGCACCCACGCCCAGGGGTACAACCAGAACCAGGGACGCAATGACTAAATAGACCGTATTCAGAATATCCGGCAGAATACCGATTTTTCCGCTAATATAACTTGGCTTTGTTGAAAGCAGTTCCCATGTGATATTCGGAACGCCCTTTATAAGGACATATGCCATCATGAAGACTACAAGCGCCGCTGTAAGTCCTGCGGATACGTACATGGCAGCCTTCATTGCAAATATGGAGGCTTTTCTTTTTTTACTAAGCATAGTTTAGTTCCTCTCTTTTTTAAGGAAGAAGTTAAGAGCGGCATTTATAAGCATTATGAAAAGGAACAGCACAAGGGCAATGGAGAATAAAGCCTGCTGCTGAAGTCCGCTTGAATAGGACATTTCGCTTGCAACTGCCGTTGTAAGAAAACGAACGCTCTGGAAAATCGAAGGCATATTGGGGGCATTTCCGGCTACCATCATAACAGCCATTGCCTCGCCTATGGCACGTCCAACGCCCAGAACTACTGCCGCTGCAATGCCGCTTTTAGCCGCCGGCACAGAAACTCTGAAAAATGTTTCGGTAGGCGTTGCACCAAGGGCAAGGGAAGCGTCCTCGTATTCCTTTGGAACTGCCTCCAGGGCGGTTATTGAAACCTTGATAATGGAAGGCAGTATCATTACAGCCAGAACGATTATGGCAGCCAGAAGACCAGCGCCGTCGGGAATGCCGAAGAGCTTCTGTATGCCCGGAACCAGCACCAGCATACCCACCAGACCGTAAACAACGGAGGGAATTCCTGCAAGAAGGCTCACTGCACTTTCCATAAAGCTTTTTACCCTTTTACCGGCAAGCTTTGAAAGGTAAACCGCAGTGAAAAATCCCACAGGTACGCCGATAACAATTGCACCTGCTGTACCGTACACGCTTGTAAGGATAAAGGGCAGTATGCCGTATTCCGGAGGATCGGCAGTAGACGCCCATTTTTTGCCGAAAAGAAAATCTATAATACCTATTTCCCTTATGGCAGGTATACCGGATATAATGAGATAAACTGTTATCAGCAGAACGCTTCCAACAGTTATCAGCCCCAGTATAAGGAAAATACCGTGTATGATATTTTCAAGGAGTTTGTTTTTAAACATAGCTTTTATGCTCCTGTTAATTTGCAGGAACAACGCCTGCGGAGGTAATGGCTTCTGCTGCGTCAGCTGATGTTACATAGTCGAAGAACTGCTGTGCGCTGTCGGAAAGAGCCTTATCCTTCTTGGTTACAAGGACAAAGGGACGCTGAATGACATAGCTGCCGTCCTTGATGGATTCTTCTGTGGGAGCAACGCCGCCAACTGTCACAGCCTTTACGCTGTCCTTTACAGATGCTACGGAAGCATAGCCGATAGCGGCAGGATTCTGTGAAACTGTAGTGATAACGTCGCCTGTGGATGTCAGCTCCTGGCGGTATTTGCATTTATCCTCAGTACCGGTAATTGATTCGAAGCCGTCACGGGTTCCGCTGCCTGCCTCACGTCCTATCAGTACGATCTCGCCGTCAGTACCTCCAACCTCGCTCCAGTTGTCGATTTCGCCGGTATAGATCTTAGCAATTGTATCTGTATCCAGATCGGCTACAGGGTTATCGGGATTTACAATAACTGCAATGCCGTCGTAGGCAAGTATTGTACCTGTAAGACCTTCAGCTTCTTCCTCAGGCTTGAGGTTACGGCTTGAAAGACCGATATCGCAGGAGCCGGAGGATACAGCCTTTATGCCGGAGCCGGAGCCTGTGGGGTTATAGGTAACTGTGATGCCTGTGTCAGATTCGAAGGTTTCGCCCAGAACGCCGATAACCTTTTCCATAGATGTTGAACCGTCTGTGGAAACTGCTGTTTTTTCGGAGGAAGAGCAGCCTGCCATTAATGAGCATACAAATGTAGCTGCTGCAAGTAAACTTACTGTTTTTTTCATAAATATCTTTCCTTTCAGATAGTGAATTATATTTTGCATTTCTGCAATTAATATTTTACATTCCCTATGTAAAGTCCGGAAGAATTCTTATGTTAAATCTATGTGAAATCCTATTCGGAGCAGAGGAAAAAAATTCGAAAATTACCATAAGAATAATATAG
>JBJERG010000328.1:0-2487 GCA_051882155.1 Ruminococcus sp. | reverse complement strand
CTTTTACGTCCTTCTGTAACGCTGTCATTTACATTCGGAGAGGTTGTATTGCTTCTGTTTACATAGCCGTTGGGATAGAACTCCTTTATAGCCACCTTCATATCAAGATTTATGTCACGTCCGATATAGGTAATGCCGAAGCCGCCTTCACCCAAAGCTTCGCCGACATAGAATTTATTGTTAAGTATAGTACCGGGAAGCAGATGATGAGCAGGCGAATTATTTTCAATTGTTTTGCCGCATTCCGGGCAGTACTGCTCGTTTCCTTCAATCCTGCACATACAATGATTGCAATACTTATTCATTTTTATTTCCTCCTATTATATCATAACTGCAATTGCCGTATTATTATCACATTTTTCCGGAGCTTTCCTTAATTGTACAGAACGCATTTTATACAGCCATTTATCAGCTGATCTGATACCTGTCATTGACTCTTCCATTTCGCTTTCAAGCACATATTCCCAGAAGCCGTCTGAACAAAGCAAAATAGCATCATACTGAGCATTTGATAATATTGTAACGTCAGCCTTGACTTTTTCACCTGCACCTATGGCTCTGGTCAGGACATTTCTGTCAGCATGACTGCGTATATCGCATTCTTTTATTTCACCAACGGAAACAGCAAGCTGAGATGCGCTGTGATCAATTGTACGAAACACTATTTTACCCTTATGAAACGCATATACACGGGTATCGCCAACGTGTGCTATAACCGTTTCATCATTTCCTATATACACAGCTGCAATTGTTGTTTTCATTTCTGAAGAAATCTGATTTCGTCTTGTAAATACAATATCATTTGCAAACTCAACTGCTTTCAGAATATCCTTGTCATCCTTGCACTGCAGATATTCTTTAACAGCGTCTGCCGCCATTCTCGACGCCATTTCTCCGTCATCATGACCTCCAAGTCCGTCAGCTACAACAAACAAATAAGCGTCCTCCAGCTTTTTAGCTAAATATGAATCCTCATTATCTGCTCTTCCTCCTACATCGGAATAAAAGGCAAAATCAACTTCCTTCATATGCTACACCTCTTTTTATTTTAATCAACGATTCTGTGTATTTTTACTTTTTCTTTTCACCGTTGATTCTCTTTATGAATTCCTGATAATCAGCTTTTACAGCAGCACAAACCAAATCCAAACTTTCTTCATCAAGTTCATCTTTACTATACTTTTTGACTGCATCAGTCAGTTTATCATCCGGTTCAAAGGACTGCGTATCAGCAATTTTTTTTATAAATTTTTCCATAATAAATATCATCTCAAACCACTCATTTAAATAAACATTCTGTCAGACAGCGTACTAATTGATTCCAGAGCCAATCTTCCGGCAACCATATAAGTTACCCATGCCCTGTCAATAATAAATATAAACCTCCTGTTCTGCAAGCACCATTCTGCTGCAAAGCAATATACAAATCAGATGCCTGCTAAATTACAAATGAAATCTGTTCTGCTTTCATTTATGTATACACCTGAAGGAGAAAAGTGTTACAGCGTTTCAAAAAAAATCCGGGTTTTGGAAAAATTCCATTCCCAAAACCCAAGATTATTATGCCATTTGTCGGCTTGCCAGCTGATAGAACAGAGCCTTATTATTCATAAGCTCCTCATAAGTTCCCTCTTCTGCTACACGTCCCTTATCAAGAACAATAATTCTGTCGCACTTTATAATTGTACTGAGTCTGTGGGCTATTACAATTCTTGTGGAATTCATTTTTTCAAGAGTATCACAGACCATGCTCTGAGTAATATTATCAAGGGCACTGGTTGCTTCGTCAAAAAACAAAATTCCGGGGTTTGAGATAATAGCACGTGCTATAAGGATTCTCTGCTGCTGTCCGCCGGATATTGTACCGCAGTCTTCCGACAAAACAGTATGCAGTCCCATAGGCATAGCCGCTATATCTTCCTTGAGTCCCACAGCTTCAATAACTGCATTTACATCTTTTACAGTCGCATCAGGAGCAGTAATAGTTATATTTTCAAAAATGCTTCCTGATATCAGCTTGCCGTCCTGAAGTACAACTCCCATTTTCTTGCGGAGTTCACGTTTATCCACGCTTTCAATATCCTTGTTGTCATAATATATTTTGCCTGAAACCGGCTTTTCAAATCCCAGCAGAAGCTTCATAAGAGTTGATTTTCCGCATCCGGAGGAACCAACCAGCCCTACATATTCACCGGGTTTTATATTAATGGACACTCCGTCAAGCACAAGAGGAGAATCGGCGTCATACGAGAAGGAAACATTATTTATTTCAATTCCGCCGCTTATATCTCCGGGAAGTTCCTTTGCATCATCAAACTCCGGCATGGCTTTCATTATGGGTTTCAGTCTTTCTATATTAGGCTTCTCATTCTTATAGTTGACTGTACTTTTAACCAGCTGCAGAACATAAGCTGAAAAGGAACCAAACAGTGCAGTAAATGCAATAAAAGAACCAAGACTTATTGACGTGTTTGCTTTTATAAGATC
>JBJERG010000327.1:0-12471 GCA_051882155.1 Ruminococcus sp. | reverse complement strand
TAGAACTTTTGAAGAATCTCTTTTAAGACTGAATTTAAACCATCTGGCATTTTCCGTTCCCTTTCTTGGTGAATAAAGCTCAATATTTACAGCTTCATCAGTATCAGTACAATTTTTCTCAAAAAGTCCGCAGCTGCAAATTTTGTTATCCTTATCAAGAACGGACAAAAGACTTCTGAATTCATTAAAAGGTATTGTAATATCCTGAACTGGCAGCGAATCGAAATTCAGAAGTTTGATAAGACTTTCACCAATAAAGACGGTATTTGTAATGGTGTCGAACATGAAAACACCTATACCTATATCAGACATACTGATTATTTTGGAAACACGTGAGGACTGTTCCTTAACATTGATCTGAAGCTCGGTTATAGCTTCAGCAAGACGGTCGATTTCTGTAATGCTTGATGACTGGAAGTATATAATATCTTCTTTATTTTTGCCGGAATCAAGCGTTTTTATTATTTTTGAAACCGGTGAAGTCATATGACGATTGATGATGATCGCGCAGATAACGCTGAATAAAGCAGAAATGAAGAATGAGATAAGAAATAATTTTACAAGTTCAGTGTAAATATTGAGTATTTCATTTTTGTCAGCAACAGAAATGATTGCCCATTGTTCATTTTTATAGGGTGAATCATTGTTATAAATATTCATACATTGAATATTGCCTACAGTATCTGTTTTGATATTGCTTTCCTTATTAAAATCGTACATCTCGTTTTCAATAGGATTCTGATGCCCTATAACAGTACCTTCGCCAACAAGCCGTGCAAAGATAGCACCTGAATGAATCTCTGTCATAAAGTTGTCATTATTTTCATAGTCAGCGCCTAGAATATAGCAGGCTTTTTCACTGAAAAAGTCGTTTGCAGGCATATATTTGAGTATAGTTTTTTCCATAAAACCTATACCTATAACGCCGTAAACTGTTCCATCATCGGAAACGAGAGGCAGGGAATACCGCATAACTTTCTGGTCGGTTGGTGTTATAGCTGAAAAGCCGCTCCAGTAGCCAAGATTGTAGTCATTGATATTTGGATGTGACTTTGCAGTTTCAAGGGTTTTATAATAAAAGCTGAAATCAGAATCCGTTTGTTTTGATATATCAATATGTGCAGACCATTGGGAATCAAGTGCTATACCAAAATCACCTGCAATTTTTGAACTGCCGATTTCCAGAAAGAGATCGTTGTTTTTTGATGAGCCGCTGTCTGTAATGTCAATATCTCTTATGTAAAGAGCAGCTTTTTTATTGGTATGTCGTTCGCTGTAAAGAGCACCTGTGTCAAGAATGATAAATGTATCATTTGAAAGGGATCTTCTCAGAAGGTTAGTGAGTTTGTCAGTAGAATTATACAGGATCTGTCTGCTGAGTTCTTTATCTCTTGAAAGATCGCTGAGATCTGCATTATTTTCTTTAAGTATTTTGTTTGTGATTTTGTTTATTTCATCTTTTGTTTCATATACTAAGGAGGTTTTGCTTGTAAGTGCGTTTTCAACGTAATTTTTCCGGTTTTCGGTTTTCTCAATAAGTACGTTATAAGCATACTGTTTAATATACGAAAATTCGCCGCCAAGATAAAGAGTTCCTATGAATGTACTAAGCTGAAGTGCAGAAAGCAGCAGCATAGCTAAAAAAAGTCTTATAAAGAAAGGCGATGCCGTTTTTTTGTTTTTTGGAAAATTCCGGTGTAAATTATTTTTCATAATCTACCTCCGCAAGCGTTATTTTATTCATTGAAAATATTCTCAAGAGAAGTTTTAAATGTATTGTACCACTTTTCAAAAGCCTCATCGCTTGTATATTCAGCAAGAACAGAGTCACGATCCTCACCGTTTTTTATTCTCTCTGAAATTACAGCATAGTCATTCTGAGCACAGTCCTGAATGTAATTTTCAAGGCAATCTCTTATTTCGGCAGATTTATCGAACGCAGGCATTGTATAGAGCTTGTATGTATTTGTTTCATTTATAGCGAGTTCAATCGTTTTAGTAAGAGTATCGGACAGCTTATTCTCAGATTTGCTGTCAATGCTCTTGATTTTATCGAAATCAACAGCGGATTTTTTTACAGGCATATAACCGGAGTAAACAGTAAAATTAATATTTCTCTCTTCCTCAGTGAACCATTTCAGGAAAACAGAGCTTGCATATTCACTTTTTTCGTCAGATTTAATAACGGACATACCTGCGCCCTGCTGAACAATATACGGATCTGTTCCTTCGAAGTTCGGAACAGGAAGAATGATATTTTCAATCGGGTATGTATAGTCATCGTCGATAGTAACTTCAGAAGGATAGTATGCAGAACCGGTTGTAGAACATATCAGTGCAATGATAGCACCTGTTTTTGCATCATCACTGCGGAAACGTCCCTGAGCAGTGTAGTATCCTTTTACATATGGAACGTAATAATTATCCCACAGCTTTTTTAAAGTATCCTTATCAACATTCAGCACAGGATTGTTATTGCTGTCTGTAGTGATGAATGCGTTTCCAAGCTGTGCTGCTCCGATATTCATATAATTAGCAATAGAGTCACGTCCGAAGAATGCCTTTCCGTCATTGGGAATATCCGGTGTCTGAGCGTCAGTGTAGCTGTAATATTTTTCAGCAGTCATAGCCAGACCTTCCCATGTTTTAAGGTCATCTGTCGTTACGCCTGTTTCCTCTGCAAATTTTTCCCAGTCTGTATAATTCATCATCATTACTTCGGTGCTTTTTGCAGTGGGGAAGATTTTGAGTGAGTTATCCTTTGAAAATACACCTTCGTTAATATATTCATCAACATACTGGCTTATTTCCTCATCTGTAAAATACTTTCTCATATCTGCCAGAGCGTCCAGCTGATCAAGTACATAAGCAGTTTCGGCATACGTAGCGAAAATATCCGGGGCTTCTTCGGCACCGCTGTCCTTTTTTGCGGAAGCCACCACGCTGTCTGCAAGTTCTGATATAGAATTTTTTGAATAGGCTTCAACGATAATACCCTTTTCCATTCCTACTGTATTATTAAATTCATTTACTGCCTCGTCAAAATTAATAAGCTGAACGCCGTTGTAGTAATGCCAGATAGTAATGGTAGTAGGATTATCCTTGTCCAGAAGGTCGTCATTGTTTTTTTGATTACCGCATCCGTTCATCACAGATGCAGCTATCATAGCAGAGAGTGCCAGTGCAAGTATCCTGTATTTGTTCATAATTATTCCTCCAATATAGATAAAAATATCTGTTTTTTCTTTATGCAGATGTTTTAAAAAGTATATATTATATTATACACTATATTACAAAAAGTTTCAAGTGTTTTGCGGTAATTATTTTTGATTATTTTAAATATTTTAGTGAATTTGCTGAATTGAACAATCGCTTAAATAATGATAATTAAGAATTTTTTATGCGGTTCAGAGGGGAAAACAGTGCAGAAGAAGGTTTTATAGCCTTGTTTTTTTTGTGCCAATTTGACAAAAATATTGTATATAAGTTATGTGAAATCACAATATTATATGATAAACCTTGACAAATGTAAAAATATGGTGTATACTGTAAACGTAATAAATCTTAGCAGCGTACCAAAATAATGAATAGGAGTGAGTGAATATGACAAAAACTACTAAGAAATCATCAGCAAAAAGGAAGCTTATCCCTGCTGTTGGAATGCTGACAACATCGGCTATTATGCTTTCCTCCGCTACATACGCTTGGTTTACCATGAATAAGGAAGTTGAAGTGACTGGCTTGCAGATGTCTGCAACATCTTCTCAATCTCTTGAAATTTCTCTCGGCAGTGTTGCTGAAAATGGTGCTTTGACAATAAGTGCACCGGGCATGAATGATTATTCTTGGGCTCGTGCAATCTCAGTAGGACAGTATTATAGCTGTGTCGGAAAATTGAAGCCTGCTTCATCTGATACTGCTTTAAAAATGTATAAAGTTGATGAAACATTAATTAAAGCCGGTGGTAGAAGTGTTGATAGTACTGCTGAAGTTTCTACTTTAGATGCTGCTCCAAGCGCTTCGAATGGACCAGCTACATTACTTGCACAAACGACATATACTTCTGGTGGATCACTGGCAGCTTTTGATGGCGATGATTCAGCCACTAAAGACGGCTATTATATTGATATTCCTATGTGGTTGCGTTCAAGTGAACTGAAATCACATAAAATTAAATGTTCTGTTACAATTACAGATCCTGATGATACTAATGGTTCAGATCTGATTGAAGCGGTAAGAGTTGCTATTGTTCCAGTCGGAACATCAAATACTTCAGCGGATATTAACACTATAGCTGGCGGTGCAACATCTACAGTTGGCGGTTCAATTAATTTGTCATCTCTTACAGGCGGTTCTTATATTTTTGGCAGACCTTTTACTGCTGACACAAATCATGCAACTCAGCATTATAATACTAATCAAGTAATTGGCGGCAATATTACTTCTGGCGCAACATTTGGTGAATCATTAGTTAGTGCGCCGACAATTCAGCCCGCTGCAACATCATTGATTACAACTGATGTTAATGGCAATACCAGTGCTACTGCAATTCATGCTAGTGATACTCCAGCAACAGATGTTTTTGTTCTTCCTGCTGCGACAAGGGATGATTATGCTACACAGGCTTTTGTAGCAAGAGTTTGGATTGAAGGTCAAAGCACATATTGCAACGATGCAACTGCAAATCAGGATTGGCAGATCGATTTCCATTTTGAACTTGGCGATGAAGTATCTGGCACCTAACCTTAATAAAATTTCTAAATTCTAACACAACCCCAAACACCCCGGTACCAATCGGTGCCGGGGATATTTATGCACAAAATTGCATAAAATTGCACAGAAAAAGCTTGACCTTTTTTGCTTTTTGTGATATAATAAATATATATGAAATAAACTGGAAAGGGTGGATTTTCGTGGCAGAATCTCATGACAATAATTTGCAGACCACCGTTGACGGTGTGAGAGCTATCGAAATATATTATCGCCCTGTAAAGGAAACTGCGGGAAATGAAACCGTTTTCTATCAGTCCCAGATAAGATTCAACGCTCCGTCTATGGGCGTTCTTCCTCCTGCACGTTATACCGCTGTTCTTGAAGCAAGTCCTCAGAGCGTGAAGATCTTCGAACTGGCATTCAGACAGTTCCTTAAAGCTCTGAATAAATTTTCACAGCGAGGCGTTCAGTATGACTGGATTTCTATCGCAATGCCTGTAAAATATCTTAAAAAACCAGGCTGTGCTCAGTCAGTTGCAGCTATGTGCAAAAGCGAAATCATGAAGCATGAACGTATCTGCTTCGAAATTTCACCGGGTGTTCTTGAAGAAACAGACGGCTATGCAGCCTCTGCCATAAAAGAACTGGTGGATAATGATTTTCATGTTATGATAACAGGAATAGGAGGAAGCTGTCCTGTTTTGAAACTGGGAGAATTTCCTGCTGACTTTTTTATGCTGTCACCACTGGCGGCAACTGTTTCATCAGATGATGCAAAGTCATTTTCATGTGCCAAAGCGGTAATCGACCTTATAAATGAACTTGGATCTGACGCTATTATATGTGACGTCGTTGAAAAATCACAGCTTAAAGAGCTTAAAGAGCTGGAATGTACATATTATACGGGCAAATTATCCGGAACATTTATGGCGGAAAGATATGTTCGTGCAAGAAACTCTGACGGTAACGATGAACCGCAGCATAATCAAACTGAATAGGAGGTGGGATCTTGGCTGAGGTTAAAGATGCTGTAACCGAAGAGAAGATTGCTGAGAATGAGTCTTCGTCTGCAGCGGAAACTGAAAAAACTGAAACTGAAAAGCCTCTAAAACCCTCTGAATCCAAAAAGAAATCCAAAAAAAAGAAAAAGAATAAAGCTGACGCAGAAGCTCCCTCACCCGAAGAAGCTTCCCAATATGGAATGACCGATATTCTGACTCTGAGGCGTGGCGCTAAGGAAGTTAAAAAATACGCCGTTATGCGAAGGCTCTGTGCAGTTCTTGCTGTTATTCTCATAGCAATTATCACTGTTGTATATGCTGTGTCTTATTTCTACGACAAGTTCGGCAGTTTTACCGTCAAGGTGGATAAATATGATATGGTAAGACAAGGTTTATCCCTTTCAGAAACTCCTGAATTTGACAGAACAACATCCCGTCTTAATGCAGATATTGTTTACGATATGACAAATATCAGCGGTGAGGATCTGCCGGATAATATCGACAGAGTCAACGGAAGCCATAATGGCAATGACTATATTGCATATACATTCTACCTTGCAAATGCAGGTAAAGATACTGTTACATATGCGGGTGAAATGTATATGGAAAGCATTACAGGCAATGTTGACGAGGCAATTCGTGTTGCTGTATACAAAAATGGTGAGAAAACTGTTTACGGCAAAACAAAGTCCAACGGCGGCGGCAAGGAAAAAGACTGCGATAAGGAATTTGCTTCTGCAAGTGTCGTTATGTACGAAAAACATGAGAATTTCGAGCCGGGGGCACAGGATAAGTATACTGTGGTAATATGGCTTGAGGGTAATGACCCCGACTGTACAGATGAAATTGTTGGCGGTCAGATGAAAATGGGTATCAATTTTAAAATTATAGAGGATACATAATATTATACCCTGAAAAACTAAGTTGAGAATTATACAAACATGATAGGAGAAAAAAATGAAGAAGAGCATTAAAATTATTTTCAATGTTATTGCATGGGTAGTACTGATTTTTTCACTGCTGATGACGCTTATTGTATTTACAGCGGACAGAAATAACGGAACAGCAAGCCTTTTGGGTTATATTCCGCTGACTATTGAATCAGACTCAATGAGTCCCACCTTCAAAAAGAATGACCTTATCATCAGCCATGAGATAGATGATATTAACGATCTGGAAAAAGGTGATGTTATTACATTCTGGACTCTTATAGACGGACAGAAAGTCAGAAATACTCACCGTATCGTCGATATTAACGAGGTTAACGGTAATAAAAATTTCGTTACACGAGGCGATAATAACAGCCGTGATGACGATATTTCAGTATACGGTGTTGATATTATCGGTGAATGGACAGGCGTGAAGATTCCGGGATTCGGCGGAGTCATGGATTTCCTCCGTACAAAAACCGGCTTCTTTATATGCGTACTTATTCCTATGGCGCTCTTCTTCCTGTTTGAGCTTTATAAATTGATTGTTGTTATTGTGGATATAAAACGTCCTGCCATAACCACACAGGATGAGGAAGAAATCAAGAGAAAGGCTATTGAAGAATATCTTGCAGAACAGCAAAAGAAAAACGATCAGAGTAGTTCCTCAACTCAGGAATCAACAGAAAAAAATGAGGCTGTTTCCGATGCAGTTACAGAAACAGCTTCTGCAAATAAAGAAACTGCTGATACAAAGTAAGTGAGCTGTATATGAATGAATTTCTGAAATGGTTTTTTGAATTTATTACCGAGCTGCTGGGAGGATTCGGTAAGATTTTTTCCGGATTATGGAATGGTTTAAAGCAGATATTCAACATTCCTGCATATATTGACATTTTCAAGTCACATTCTGAAAAATTCGGAGCACTGGGCTGGATACTGTCCATTCTTTCAATAATTATAGTAGTAGCAATATTTGGACTGATAATATTTATAATTTCCCTTATGATAAGGAAATATATACGTTTTCGTCATTCTATTGTAAGCAACGAAGATCTTCTGGAGGAGCTTGCAGATCTTCAGCGTAAGGTTATCAAAATGACAAGGGAAAAAGAAGAGATACTTGCAATGAAGGTTTCACAGATGGGACTTCCTGCCGGAAGTTCTCCGCTGCTTGCCGGCGGAGGTTATGGCATCGGTGAAAATGGTCAGCAGCAGGATGCAGCCAATGATGTGCCTGTGGTTGATGAAGACGGTGTTGTTCAGACAACAGACTGTCGTTTCTCAAAGCTTATTGAGGTTGATAATTTCTACAAGAATTATACTCCGCCTGTTTATGATAACGAGATAACACTTCGCCAGCTTTGTGAAAATTACCGCAATTTTGCCTGCTCCAGAATGCACCTTTACTATGAGATAAGAACTATTCGTCTTTTCATTGCAGGTATGGCGTCTACAAAGCTCATTATCCTGCAGGGTATTTCCGGTACTGGTAAAACATCTCTGCCTTATTCATTCGGTAAGTTTATGCAGAAGGATACTACTATTGCGTCGGTACAGCCTTCATGGCGTGACAGAACAGAGCTTTTCGGCTTCTTTAATGAATTTACCAAGAACTTCAATGAAACTGAGGTTCTGAAGCGTATATATTCTTCCAGCTTCAATAATGATATAAACTTCGTTCTTCTGGACGAAATGAATATTGCCCGAGTTGAGTATTACTTTGCTGAAATGCTTTCAATTCTTGAAATGCCTAATGCAGATGAATGGAAGCTTGACCTTGTACCGAATGTATGGAGTACCGACCCGATACACCTTGACAGAGGAAAACTCTGCATTCCTCAGAATATCTGGTATATTGGTACAGCTAATAACGACGACTCCACATTTGCAATTTCTGATAAGGTATATGACCGTGCTCAGCCTATAAACCTTGATTCCAAGGGTGTGGCGTTCGATGCACCTGATACACCTCCGATGAATCTTGGATTCGATCATCTTGATGCTTTGTTCAAGCAGGCATTTGATGAGTATCCGATTTCCCAGGAAAATCTCAAGAAAATACAGCATCTCGACCTATGGGTAATCGAAAAGCTGCGTGTAGCTTTCGGTAACCGTATTCTGAAGCAGATGAATTTGTTTGTTCCGGTATATGTTGCCTGCGGCGGTGATGAGCTTGAAGGTATCGACTATGTACTGGCTACCAAGATTTTCAGAAAATTTGAGGCTTTGAATCTTGCAATGCTTCGTGATGAGCTTAAAGAATTGTGTACATATCTTCAGAAGCTGTTTGGTAAAAACAGCATGAAGGAATCCATTGCATATCTGGAAAGACTGCAAAAGCTTTACTAATATCATAAAATTACAGCAGGTGAGTCTTGCAAAAAGGCTCATCTTCGCTGTAGAAGGGAGAAAAGACATGAATGATTCATACAGCCGTTGGTACAATGAGTTTTGTGAAATGATGGGATCATTTGACGGTGATGAAATGTTTGAATCTCTTCATTCACTTATTCTTTCCGGACAAAATGTTTTTTCTCTCAATAATAAGGTCATGGAAAAGGCTGTGGATATTTCATGGGTGGAAGCCATAGAAAATGGTCTTGTGCATCTTGATAATGTTATCCGAAGTCCGAGAATGACAATTGAAGATGTGGAAAGCATAGTTCCCATTGCACTTTCCCGTAAAATAACCGTTGAATCAGTCAAACACCTGGCACAGCATACAAACCTTATACAGGATTACGATCCGAAAACAGGTAAAGTAACTCCCTCAAAGGTTCTCAATGTCTACAAGGAAGAGAGTATGATGACCTATGAGAATAAGTTTATAAATACCCTTGTAGATAAACTGTATGTCTTTATAAACAGGCGATATGATAAGCTGAAAGAGGTTCGTAATGATGAAGCAGTATCAACTCTTGAATATACCTCGCAAGTAGGTGATTCAGGCAGCAAAATGAATATCAGCCTAAGACTTGAAGCAATTGACAGTCTTGAAACAGTTGATGACAGCGGTGCAACAACATGGGACCGAATTGAAAAAATCAAAAGTACAATCGAGAGTTATAAGGGATCGCACTTCTGCATGAAAATGGGCAGCGCCTATATACGTCCGCCTGTTATGAGAACAAATGCTATCATGAAGAACGTTGACCTTAAGGCGTGTCTTACATTGTGGCAGTTTATAGAGAGCTATGATAAGGTGGGTTATGAGCTTACTGTATCAGATACAGCAGAGAAGCCTGATGAATCCTATATGCAGGATATGTATAACATAGTTGCACTGGGATTTATGCTCATGCGGTTCCATTCAGACAGAGATAACAGTACAGAGGAACTTAAAACAAAAAAGAATAAGCCTGTTTCTCCAAGGATAATAAGAAAATTTGATAAAACAGGGCAGGATGATTATGATATGCCCGTAGGTGTAAATTCCGAAGAGAAAGAGCCGAATGAATATTCAACGTCAAATCTTCTTCCAGAGGATGCAGATGAGATTCTGGCTGAATTTGATAAGATAATTGAGTTGGAAGAATCCTACATGGAGGAAGAGGAACGAAAACGTGTTGAAGCTGAGCGTATTGAGGAAGAAAAGCTCAGACGCCGTCAGGAAGAAGAGCGGATACGTCAGGAAAAGGAGCGTCTTGCAGCGATTCAGGCGGAAAAGGAACGCATGGAAAGAGAGCAGCGTGAACGTGAAGAAAAGCAAAGACAGCTTCAGGAAATGCTCGAACAGCAAAAGAGAGAGCAGGAGGAAAGAGAAAGACAGGAAAGAGAAGAGACAGAAAAACGGGAAAAAGAACGTCTGGAAAGAGAGCAGCGTGAAGCGGAAGCAGCTGCAAAAGAAGCAGCTAAGGAGCTTGAAAAGATCCGTGCTGCTGCCGCAGAGCTTTCTGAAAAAGAAAAAGAGCGTCTTGCGAAAGAAGAAGAGGAACATCGCAAACGCATAGAAGCAGAAAAGGCTGAGCGTCTTGAACGTGAAAAGGCAGATGCTGAGCGAGCTGTACGTCTCAGGAAAGAACGTGAGCTTATCGAGCAGAAGCCCTTCGAACAGATTTACCTTGAATATTCCAGAGATGCCGGTGCTGTCATCAGAAGAAGCTGCATAAAGCTTAAAACAAAGATGGGTCTTGTAAAAGAGAAGCCTCTCAGCGAAGTAGAGCTTGGTATCAGAGAAATTGAAGAGCGCTGCCAGAAATTCTATGAAGAAGAACAGGCTCAGCTAAGACAGCAGCGTTCTGAAAAGCGAGCGCTGGAAAACAAATATGACAGTTACTCAAGTAATATAATAAGGCGTATGCGTATCCATGTACGTAATATTGCTGAAAAATGGGATAACAGAGGAAAGCACTGATAATATGAAGCACATAAAAATATCTCCGGGCAGGATCATAGCAATCATAGGCAATATTCTGCTTGGAATCTGCATTTTGATTACTGTATATGCAGCGGTTTCAGCTGCAAATGGTAAAGTCGCAAGTATTTTTGGTAAGAGTATTATGCAGGTTGTGTCCGGAAGTATGGAACCCACTATTTACCCAGGAGATTATATATTAGTTGAAAAGGTTTCTTCTGATGATCTTGAAGAAGGCGATATAATTACATTTTATTCTTCTGACAGTTCTATCATGGGAATGCCTAATACTCATAGAATAGCTGAAATCAATGAAGACGGAAGTTTTGTGACAAAAGGTGACGCCAACATCAATTGTGATGAAACTTCTGTTACATATGACAGAATAATAGGAAAATATGCAGGAAAACTTCGTTTTCTAAGGTGGCTTGGTTCATTTGCATCGTTAAAAAAGATTATATTGCTGACTGTTATAGTTATGATTCTTATAATGTCGGTGTATGAGACAAAAACAATTTTCAGGATAAACAGAATGACAGATGAGGAAAAAGAACATCTGCGTGCTGAAAAAAAGGAAAAACTCATAAGGGAAGCAATAGAAAAGGAAAAGAAACGGCTGTATGATGAAAATTACAGTGAAAACAAGGATGACACAGGAGGCGGTGAAAATTGAATCAGGAAACAATAATGAAGGTGAAAATGATTGTTTCAATGATTATTTGTTTTTTTGCATTAGCAGCAATGTGTGTATTTATTGCACTTTTTATTGATGAAAAGGAAAAGGTTCAGCGCACATATAAAGAAAAATACATGGAGAATCTTACTTATGCCTGCGAAGAAATAGATATGTATCTTGATACAAAAACTGATCTTGATCTTCATTATAATATGCTTCTTTCAGAAGTGGGTTCTGCCAGAACACTTGTTTTTCTGATTGAAGATTACAGCGAAGAGAAGCATAAGATACTTAACACCTTCCATTACTGCCTTGTTAAATATCCTGATCAGATGAAGGATAAGCTGGAAGAATCCAGGACAGCAATGGATGATATAACTGCAAATCTTGACAAAGGTTATGGTGAGCTTAAAGAAATAACAGATTCCATTGATAAGCTAGGTACTTGACGGAAAGAGTGATAGAAATGTTTGAAAAGCGTAAAATTCAAAAAGAGATAAAAAAATGTCAGAAAACCATTGAAGAGATTGAAAAAAAGAGAGCCCGTTCACAGGCTGCCCTTGTGCAGGCGGTGCTTTTGCAGGAGAAAACAAATGATGCTGACGTTGAATGGTTCAATAAATACACCGGTGAAATAACCGCTTGCCGTAACCGTATGATGGAGCTTAAGGATAAACTGAAAAATTTTTGAGACAGAATTAAAAGAGCAGTATCGCTTAATTGCGGTACTGCTTTGTTTCATATAAAAAGCAACTATTATTTTATATCTATGATGCACAGCTCTGGTCTGTTGTA
>JBJERG010000326.1:0-2493 GCA_051882155.1 Ruminococcus sp. | reverse complement strand
ATTTTTCAGCCAGATGCCTCGCTTCTTCAAGGGAGGCGTTGTTTTCACGAAGCTGCTCATTGAGCTTTTCAAGCTCCCTGTTCTGTGCGTGTGTTTTCTTCTGGGAATTGTATACAACAAAGGAGATCGTTATCAGAGAAAACAGCACAATAAACATAACTGCAAATAATGACGTTCTCCTTATCTTATCCATGCTTAAAAGTCTTGTTCCCATGACCACTGACTGATCGATGGAAATTACTATGTGCCAATCCATATTGGGAATCTTTGAAAAGCTTATTATTACATTTTCTCCTGAATCCAGCACAACATGAATTGCATCACTCTTTCCCGAAAGCAGGTATTCTCTGAATGAACTGCTGTCCTTCACAACATCATGGTGAAGAAACTCCGCATCCTTGAATGTGCTGAAGAACAGATACCTGTTTTCAGAATCCGGAATGTTATCAGAATGCAGCAGAGTTGTACCTTTGCTGTCAATGATCCTGATTTGCCCGTTTCCTCCGAAGGATTCCATCTTCAGAAGACTCAGATAGGAATCCAGCTTGTAGTACACGAACAGATATTCCATCCGGTCTTCTTCAACACACAAAGGCCTGATCTTTGTTCCGAACATAAGAATATCCGTATCTTTATCCTGCTGCAAAAGAAGAATTCTTTCTTCACCCTGCATTAAAGGCAGAATATCCTTGGAAATCTGCTGCAAACCCCACTCTCCTGCGCTGTCCAGATAACGCCCTTCATCAGACAGCAGCAGCATATTATATGCGTTGGTTGATGCATTCTGCATAAAGGAAGCAACCTCATCCGACGAATGGCCTTCCATATTCTCCAGTGCCCTGCACATGGTATCTATATGTTTCCAGTTGTTGGTCAGCTGATTTTCTATAATATTGTCCATCTGAACTGCGTTTTCTGTCAGAAGTGCAAGAGCCTCCTGTTCGCTGGCGTCGTTTACAGAATTCATGGTGACTGACATAAGAAAATATGTAAGCAGCAAGGCAAATATGAGAACCGCCCCAACTACAGGCGCTATTTTAAACTTATTTTTTCTCATTATAAGATTTTCCTCTGAAATACTCTTTTATTTAACGATTTTCAGACTTTCGGGCGCTCCGGAAATCACTCTTCCATTACTGTCAAGATAGCTGATGAACATATCGCTGAATACAAGTTCATCCCAGGACTTTACCACAGGAAGGTTCTTCACAGCACCCTTTACAGATGCTGCGGCAAATTCGTCATCAGGCGCTATTTCCTTGCCGCCGTACTTTATGGAAATGTATCTTTTGCCTCCCGGCTTAGAAGGATCATACACAACATCAAGCCCTGCAATACCCACAAATGTATCCTTGTTTTCTTTGAGAAGATCCATGATCTGCTGTCCCGTGATCTTTACAGTTACAATATTGACATGGTTCGGATCCTCTGAAACGACGCCCGAACTCATTCTCGTAGTAGATATGATGTCAATCGCCTTATCGGTAACGGGACCTTCAAACAGCCTGTTTTTCATACCAAAGCTGGCTCTGCATGGTACAATTCCGATATCCGCACCTGTTTCATGAATATATGCTTCTCCCACAACAACCGCTGTTTCCTCCATGGTAAGCATTTCTGTGACAGTACCGTATGACTCCTCTTCCACCGTTTTGCTTTCCAGTGCTTCATCCCTTATACAGTCAGCTTCTTTCAGCCAGTCCTCCACAGTTATTTTTCCATCCACAAGGTCAAGGGTTGACTTGTGCATATATGATTCCACTGCACCGGACTTGCCTGCAAAATTAAAACGGTTTATTACTCTTCCCTGGCTGAAGGTATCTCTTACTTCATCATAGAATGGATCATCTGTAAGATTGCTCACTTTAAGAAGATTTATCTCTCCTCCTCCGCCTTCGATCATAAGGTCCTGACCTTCCATGGTGCTGAGAAAACCAAATATCTCAAGAATCGCCTTCTTCTTAGCCTCGTCCTGTGCAGCCTTTTTAGTCATTCCGAAGTAGCATCTTGGCATGGAAAACAGATAATCGGAGTCTTCATCATCACTTGTGTAAAATGGCATCATACCGATTTCATGAAGGTTATCCGGAGTTTCGATGTTTTCACGTTCATTGAAGCCCTGTGCAGACTGACATTCAATGGTCATAAGCGATGTATGATACCGGTAAAGCTTTGCTGTACGTACAGGCGCTCTTATTTCCCAGAAATCCGGCAATAATATTCCGTCATCAAACAGTTTGATAAGCTTCTCAGCAGCACCTTCCATATGACCAGTCATGCTTTCCTCTCCCTGCTGATACTTGTCCAGCCACAATGCGTTGTCAACTCCCTTGAGGTAATCATCATAGTTGTATGAATCAAATATAAATGTCCACATATCCGGCCACTTTACCGTAGGCACAAAAGGTTCAACATCAACCGTTACCTTTTTGTCAGGGTTGTTTTCGTCAGGCTCTGTTCCTTTAAGGTTCATTTCTCTGACTTCATTAAGAA
>JBJERG010000325.1:0-12634 GCA_051882155.1 Ruminococcus sp. | reverse complement strand
CGTAAAATGCGCAGTCAGATTTTTTGTCAGATGAAACAAAAAACGCAGCTGATACCCACAAGGGGCACAAGTACTTTGTGTATCAGCGAGGCTTTTTGTGAAATATGGCGGAAAAGCTGCAAGCAGATTGCGTGCAGAGCCGTCAGGCGTGCTTTGTGCGGTGTTGCCTTTTGTGTATTTTTAACAGCGATTTTGCGTATCTGTTTCGGCAGATACGCTTTTTTGCTGAAATAATGCGAAATTTGTCTTAAAATGCGGTAATTTTCCTTGACATTATTTTTTTATGTGGTATAATAAATAATAGTGACAAATTGGTGACAAATTCACCTGTTTGCGTTGTTTTTTGATTACAAAATGAAAATACGGAAGGTTGTGGATGCAGTGCATTACATTTTACGCAGCTGTGCGGCTATTCTGAGCTGTGCAATGACTGCAGGAATTTTGAATATAAATGCTTTTGCTGAAAGCAGCTGTACTTATCTGGAATTCAGCGAAGACGGTACATACGAGGAAATCAGCACTGTCAGCGAAAGCGAAATATCTGAAGAAGGCTGGTATACAAGGGACGGCGGTCAGACATTCTCATATTATTATGATGACGGAAGCTTTGCTTCCGGTTCTGTTGTACTGCCGGACGGTGTTACATATCTCTTTACAGCAGACGGTACACTGAAAACAGGCTGGCAGCTTGTGGAAGGAAAACGTTACTATTACAACCCTGAAAACGGACGTTTATCCCTTGGCTGGGTAAGCTACATGAACAATACCTACTACGTTGACGCTGAAAAGGGCAAGCTTACAGGCAGCGCAGTGATTGACGGAAAGGCATATGAGTTCGACAATTTCGGCGCACTTGTTTCAGAACAGCCCGCAGGTATTTATTATGACGCACCCTGCTATTATCAGGCTGACGAACGCTGGGGCAATGTTTATATTGGTACAAAGACAATAGCACAGGTTGGCTGTCTTACAAGCTGTATGGCTATGATGCACTCATATTATACCGGTACTGAGATAACACCTGACGTTATGTGCAAGCAGTATCTTACATATAATAACAATTCCCTTTTATGGGCTGAGGTTTACAATCTTGGCTATGAGGTGGTTTCTCTCAGCGGAAACAGCAATTCCCAGAATCTCAAAAGTCTTTATGAAAGATTACAGACAGGCCCTGTTATTGTAGGCGCAAAAAACAGCTACGGCGGTATGCACTTTGTACTGGTTACAGGCTGCACAAAGGACAGCTCTGAAAATCTCAGTGCTTCTGATTTCACAATGAACGATCCCGGCTTTGAAAGAAAGAAAACTCTTGACGAGCATTTTGAGGATTACGGTAGCTGGTATCAGTTCTACTGCAAGGCTGAATAATGAACTGCGGGCGATCATATGGTCGCCCTATTATATTGCAAGGAGGAATTTATATGATAAAAAAATCAATGACTCTTGCCTATGTGGTAGGAGATAAGCTTTATCTTAATCTTACAAATAAATGTCCCTGTGCCTGCACATTCTGCATACGGAACAACGGCGACGGTGCATATGGTTCGGATCCGCTGTGGCTGGAGCATGAGCCTTCATTTGAGGAGATGACAGCCGCCATTGAAAAGGCTGTGCCGGAGAATTACAGGGAGATCATTTTCTGTGGCTACGGCGAGCCTACTGAAGCTCTTGAGCTTTTATGCAGGACTGCTGATTATCTTAAAGAAAAATACCCGCAGATTCCCACAAGACTCAACACAAACGGTTTGTCTGACCTTATAAACAAACGTCCCACGGCTCATTTGCTGAAGGGCAGAATAAATACTGTTTCTGTAAGTCTTAATGCTGCTGACAAGGAGGAATATCTGAAGGTAACAAGACCTAAGTTCGGAGAAATTGCCTTCGAGGAAATGCAGAGATTTGCCGCTGAATGCAAAAAGTATACGGACAGGGTAATGTTTACTGTTGTGGATATTCTGCCGGCTGAGGAAATCGAAGCGTCAAGGAAGCTGGCTGAAAAGCTGGGCATTGAACTCAGAATAAGAGAATATATTGAAGGCTGAAGATGGCGTGAAGATGTGCTTCATCTGGCGGATGAGTGGGTTTTTAGAGATGCCAATATGAAAACAAGATGAAATTATGGCAAAAAACAAAAAAAGTCCTTGCAATTATTAAAGATTTATAGTATAATGATATACGTATATATTAATCATAGCATATCTTATGCGCAACATTTGAACGGAGGTTATTTTTATGGCATCTTTTCTTGATAGATTTGCCGATTCTGTAAACAACTTCGGCAATAAGGTTGTTGAAAAAACATCCAATTCAACCGAAAATATTCGTCTTTCAAGCGCTATAAAAGAGGAAGAGCGTATCATTAACGAAACATACATTGCAATAGGCAAGAAATACCGTGAGCTTTACAGTGAAGCACCGGCTCCGGAATTTGCAGAGCTGCTGGGTGAGCTTTATAAGCATGAGGCAATTATTTCTGAGCATCGCCTTAAAATTCAGCAGAACAAGGGCAAGACCAACTGCCAGAACTGCGGCGCTGAAATAGACGCAACTGCTCAGTTCTGCACTGCCTGCGGCACAAAGAATCCTATGGCTGAGGAAATTGCCAAGGCTAAGGCTGAAGCTGCAGCAAAGGCTCAGGCTGAAGCTGCTGCAAAAGCTCAGGCTGAAGCTGAAGCACGTGCCAAGGCTCAGGCTGCTAATGCGGCATATCAGCAGAATTTCGGCAATGCTCCTGCACCTGCTGCTGAACCTGCGGCTGCAGGTGTATGCAAAAACTGCGGTGCAAATGTAATTGTAGGCAATGCCTTCTGCACTAACTGCGGAACACGCTTCGAAGGCTGATTTTTACCCGGCAGCAGGCATCTAATGCCCTGTGGGGTACAAATTATAAAAACATTATACAAAAACGGCGCCGTTTTGCCTTGATGGGTGAAACGGCGTTTTTCGAAAGGACAGAATTTATGAAATCTTGCATAAAATGCGGTGCAAAGCTCTCTGATGAGGCTCTTATTTGCCGTGAATGCGGAGAAGCACAGTCTGTGAAATCTGTTAAATCTTCCGGTGATGATATGTTTTCCATGCCCTATCTTTCTGCCAATACTTCCGCTGATTCCGGTAAAAGCAGGGCATCAGAAAAAGTACAGAAAACGGAAGAAAAGCATAAAGAGGAGAAAAGCATTTCCTCCGGAGATGAACAGACACAGGAAAATGCTCAGATCATTGACCCGCTGGAAAGGGCGTTTGCAAAGAGGGACAGGCGGAACAAGCTTATAAGGCTTACTGCCCTTGTAATTGCTGTTGTTATCATACTTTCCACAGGTTTATATTTCTTTACAAGAAAAAGCGGGTATTACCGCACCCTGGACAGCTATATTGACGGAATGACAAGCAGCGGCGGAAGCAAATATATTTCCATTGTGCCGGAAATATACCTTCTGAAGGCTGAATCCCTGTATAAAATGAGCCGCCCGGAAATCAAAAGCACTACTAACAATTATTTGGAATATGTTGAAAACCAGTATGCAAATGATTACGGCTCAGGACTTTTATTCTCATATAAAATTAAATCTGAAAGAAGCGTTACGGACAAGGAGTCCATTGAATCACTTGAAGCTTCCATAAAGTCTGTATACAGCACTGATATTGATATTTCCGAAGCTGCTTATGTTACTATAAAGCTCACTACAGAAGGCTCTCTTAAAAAACATACTGAAAATGATACAATTACATTCTATAAGTATGACGGCAGCTGGTACTGTATGGAGGCTATGGAGAAAATTAAATTTGCCTGCGAAAATGCCGGATATCAGCTCTGGTAACTGAGGTGTTTGATATGAAAAAGAATAAAAATGCTAAGCCAAATAAACTTATGGGCGCAGGTATTGCTATGATCTGTGCTGCGGTTCTTATTATCGGAGGAGGAATTTTTCTTCTCGTGAGTGACAATAATGATGATGAGATCACTCCAAAAAGCTTTGCGGCTGTAGGTGAGGAGGATTCTGCCACAGCCTGTCAGAACCTTATGGAGAAATATTACTCCGCTATTATGGGCGATGACGGCGAAGCCTACTTTAATCTGATGGCTCCTCCGGAGTACTGGGATTACTACATGGAAACCTACGGCAAGACCCGTGATGAGGTTATTGCTACATATTCTGACGCTATCAGCAATACAAAGGCGTCCTGGAAATCACAATGCGGCAATGACGCAAAGGTTTCATTCCAGATCATATCCTCCGGTGAACAGTCTGAGGAATTCCTTAAAAATTGGAATGAGAATGTTAATTCCTCTGTTGGTGAGGGTATACTTAATGCTGAGGAAGCTGTTACTCTTAATATAAATCAGACGGTTACCGGCAGCAGCGGAACTATTGAAACTGCTACTTCGCCTATTCTTATTAAAATCAACGGCTCCTGGTATATTTCATATGAGGGCATAGACGAGAATTAATTCAGAAAGGAGCTTTTCAATGGGTTATGATGATGTAAATTCTACTCCTTCCAAAAATCCATTGCAGCCTGTCAGCTGCTGGATAAAATATCTTTCACTTCCTTTTTCTCTTCTGATGTGCTATGGCGCATTCAGTGAGATCATTAAGGTAAATAATTCAATCTCCATCGATTACTGGGGCACTTTAATTGCCGGATTGCTGCTGGTTGTTTCGCCCTTTCTGATGAACCGTTTCTCATCTGTAATTTTACTGGGTACGGGAATTTTTGCTGTAGTCAATCTCTTAAAGCCTGACCTTCAGAGCTGGCTTAATTTAGCATTGTTTGCTGCACTTACCATTCTTTTGATGAAACCCTACAGGCTGTGGTTCAGGATCCTTTTGCAGCTTGCTTCACTTGTTATCATCGGTCTATGCCTTTGGTATGTATATAAGGACTTTTACAAGGGTATAGAGCATTTTGTTCAGACAGGAAAGCTTACTGAAACCTACCTCAATAACCGTATCAAAACATATCTGCCGGGAGATTTTTCATATTATTCTGCTGTTATCTTTATTGTGCTTTCTGTAAGATTCTATATTCCGGCAGCTTTAAAGCGTCAGACCAGTGAAAATCATAACCATATCAGAAAAAATAATTCCGATAACGACCTCTGTGGATACTGATTTTTTACCCGGAGCTGTGATACAATCATTATACTATGTGTAAGAACAGAGAATATTTTCAGATTTATTCCCTGTTCTTATTTTGTTTTAATATTAATTTAAGACTTTTTGTTTATAATTATTTCAGGAAGACTTTAATAATGTACTTTTTATACTGCATTAAGTCGAGAAAGGCAGAGATTATTATGAAAATTTTAGTTGTTGAAGATGAACTCGCTCTGTCAGAGGCACTGACAGAGATCCTCAAAAGAAACCAATATAATGTTGACGCCGTATATACCGGCGATGACGGTCTTGAATATGCCCTTACCGGTCTTTATGACTGCATTATTCTTGATATTATGCTTCCTGTTATGGACGGGCTTCAGGTTCTCAGGACACTTCGAAAAAAGAAAATTTCTACCCCGGTTATGCTTCTTACTGCTAAATCAGATATTAATGACAAGATAAACGGACTTGACTGCGGTGCTGATGATTACCTTACAAAGCCATTTGTAACCGGTGAACTTCTTGCCCGTGTACGTGCCCTTACAAGACGTACCGGCGAGGTTAACGTTGACGCCTATGATTTCCATGGTCTTTCCCTTAATAAGCAGAACTATATGCTTTGCTATGAGGATCAGAGCGTTAAGCTGAGTCTGAAAGAATATCAGATAATGGAAATCCTTATTATGAATCCCAATCAGATAATTACTAAGGAACGTTTTATCGAGAAAATCTGGGGCTTCGAAAGTGATGTGGAGTACAATAACATTGAGGTTTACATATCATTTCTCCGCAAAAAACTGCATTCTATAAATTCTAAGGCTAACATTCATACTGCTCGTGGCGTGGGCTATTATCTGGAGGAAAAATCATGATAAAGCGGGTAAGAAAAAGTTTCCTTAAAATTACTATGACTATGTTCACCCTGATGCTTATTATTCCGATTGTTTCTCTTAACATCATCACTGCTGCTCTTACTTACAGCAATAACAAGGATCTGCTGAAACAGATCGCACAGACTGAGGTTTACATTCTGGATCCGAAAAAAAATCCGCCGAGAGAAATTCCTCCCGACGGAAATAATAACGTTGGTATTGTAAAGCAGCAGCATACCACATCTTCTTCCACAACATTAACAACCACTGTTACATCTGTTGAAACCGGTTCTTCTTCTTCTGCTGACACTACTGCAAAAAACGGCAGCAACAATAATGCAAAAACAACTTCTGCTCCGAATAAAAACACTACTATGCGGACAACCACTACAACAACAGTTCCAGGCTTCAGACCGCCGCATAAAAATACATATACAGTAACTAAACCGGAACCGCCCTTCCACGGTGACTGGACCCGTCCTACGGAATATACCCATCCCAATGACCAGCCTGTACGTCCGCCAAGACCCGAATTTGATCCCGACGACTGGGATGATTCTGACGATTATGATTATGACGATGACTACTGGTATAATTACTACGGAGCTGTTATGATGTCACCTCAGAATGCAAAGATTGCAGGACTTCTTGCTCTCGACATATCTTCTCTCTCCCTTGAAAGCACGGCTTCAGCTGCTTCCACCACAACTGTTTTCTCCACTACCTTCACATCTGTAAAAAGCCTTACTATTCATGGAAAGGTATTCAATAAAAATTTTAAGGGACATGAGCCTATTAATATGAATTCTTCCAACTCCATAGACCATTTTATTGTATATCTCGATAAGAATGACCAGGTTACGGAGGTTCATGGAACGAATAATTACACCATTGAAAGCTGTTCCCAGCTTATCAGCAGCATCAGCAAAAAATCCAGGTATGAAGGTCTTTACAATACCTTCCAATATGTGAGGAAGGATTATTCTGACGGTGCTATTGTTGTTATTTCGGACCGTCAGTCCGACTTTGAAATGATAAAAAACCTTATTCTGGTAAGCCTTGGGGTATTTATTATAATGGAGGGAATTGTTTTCATACTTACCAGAATACTTACAAAGAGAGCCATGCGTCCCATGCAGATATCCTACGAAAAACAACAGCAGTTTATTTCTGACGCAGGCCACGAGCTTAAAACTCCTCTTACGGTTATTTCTGCCAATGCTGATATTCTTGCTGATGAAATCGGCGAAAACAAGTGGCTTTCCTACATACAGAGCCAGACTGAGAGAATGAGGATACTTGTTCAGGAAATGCTGGATCTTACCAAAATTGCCAATACGGGACAGGACATTCCCAAGTGCAGGTTTAATTTAAGCAGTCTTGTGGAAAATGTTGCTCTCCCATTTGAATGTCAGGCATTTGAACAGAAAAAATCATTTCACATTGAGCTTGAGCCTGATGTTGAATTCTTTGGTAACACTGAGCGTATCCGCAGAATGGTGGGTATTTTCATTGATAACGCTTTCAAGTACAGTGATGAAAACGGCACTGTTAAGATTCAGCTTAAATCCGAAGGCGGAAAGAAAATACTCACTATCTACAACACCGGTCAGGGCATAAAAAAGGGTGAAGAAGAAAAGATATTCGAGCGTTTCTACCGCAGTGATACTTCACGTTCATCCCAGGGCAGTTACGGTTTGGGTCTTGCAATTGCTAAAAGCATTGCGGATCTTCACAATATTAAAATCCAGGTTCAGACTGAACCCGGACAGTGGATAAGCTTTAATCTTACTTTTTAAGGTAATAAAATTAAGAGCTGTTGCGGCATTTTATGCTTTGCAATAGCTCTTTTTTTATTTATTCTACATCAATTTTATCTGTGAACATATATCTCTGAAGTGCTTCCGGTATTCTGATGCTGCCGTCTTCATTCAGATTGTTCTCCAAAAATGCTATAAGCATTCTCGGTGGTGCTACTACTGTATTATTAAGTGTATGGGCAAAATATTTGCTGCCGTCCTCTGCCTTTACTCTTATTCCCAGTCTTCTTGCCTGGGCATCTCCAAGGTTTGAGCAGCTTCCTACTTCGAAGTACTTCTTCTGTCTTGGTGACCATGCTTCAACATCTATGCTCTTTACCTTAAGATCTGCCAGATCTCCGGAACAGCATTCAAGTGTTCTTACGGGAATATCCAGGGTTCTGAAGAATTCCACTGTGTTTTCATACATCTTCTTAAACCAGTCCATGCTTTCCTCAGGCTTGCAGACTACTATCATTTCCTGCTTCTCAAACTGGTGAATTCTATATACGCCTCGCTCCTCTATGCCGTGGGCTCCTACTTCCTTTCTAAAGCATGGTGAATAGCTGGTAAGGCACTGAGGAAGCTTTTCCTCGGGAATAATTGTATCAATAAACTTGCCTATCATGGAATGCTCGCTTGTTCCTATAAGATACAGGTCTTCGCCTTCGATCTTGTACATCATGCCTTCCATTTCTGCAAAGCTCATTACGCCTGTTACCACATTGCTTCTGATCATGAAGGGAGGAATATAGTACTTGAAGCCCTTACCTATCATAAAATCTCTTGCATAGGACAGTATTGAAGAATGAAGTCTTGCTATATCTCCGCAGAGATAATAAAATCCGTTGCCGCTGGTTTTTCTTGCGCTGTCAATGTCAATTCCGCCTAATTTTTCCATTATATCCACATGATAGGGTACAGGGAAATCCGGTACGAAGGGTTCACCGAAGCGTTCAACCTCTACATTTTCGCTGTCGTCCTTACCAATCGGCACTGATTCATCTATAAAGTTCGGGATAACCAGCATTATTTCTCTGATCTTTCCTTCAAGCTCTGTTTCCAGCGCTTCCATTTCTGCCAGCTGATTTCCCAGATCGGCTACTTCTGCCTTTACTGCTTCTGCTTCTTCCTTCTTGCCCTGTGCCATAAGTCCGCCTATTGTTTTGCTGACGGTCTTTCTCTTGTTTCTTAATCCATCGCAGGCTGTCTTTGTTTCTCTGTACTTCCTGTCAAGCTCAACAACTTCATCTACCAGTGCAAGCTTATCATCCTGGAATTTCTTCTTTATATTTTCCTTTACAAGCTCCGGATTTGTTCTTATCCACTTTATATCTATCATTATTATTTACATTCCTTTCTGAAAATATGTGTAAAATATTACCAAGCAAGTTTTTCTGCAAGGGCATTAAGATCGTCCTGGTCATAGAAGTCAAGAGTAAGAGTTCCTTTATTCTGACCGTATTTTATTGAAACGCCTCTTTTCAGTCTTTCTGCAAGGCTGAGTTCCATTTCCTTAAAATAGGTTTTTACCCCGGAATCCGGAACATATGGCTCCGGCTCTATTTTCGCTTCCTCTGCGGCTATTTTTTCCACCGCTCTTACTGTAAGAAATCCTCTTGCGGCTTTCTCTGCTGTTTTCTTCCTCAGCTCGTTATTTGATATAGACAGAAGAGCCTTTGCGTGACCGGAGGAAAGTTCTCCGCTTTCTATGTAGGCTTGTATTTCCTCATCAAGCTGAAGCAATCTCAGTGAATTTGCAACTGTACTTCTTGACCTTCCCACTGTTTTTGACACGCTTTCCTGCGTCATGCCGTACTGCTCCATTAATTCCTTATATCCCATTGCTTCTTCTATGGGATTGAGGTTCTCTCTCTGCAGATTCTCTATCAACGCTATCTGCATTGTTTCAAGGTCGCTAAGCTCCTTGATTATTACCGGTACTTCATCCAGACCCAGCATTCTTGCTGCTCTCCAGCGGCGTTCTCCTGCAACTATCTGGTAACTGCCGCCCATTGGTCTTACAAGAATCGGCTGTAATATTCCGTACTGCTGAATTGAATCTGCAAGTGCTGCTATTGATTCTTCGCTGAAATTCTTTCTCGGCTGGCTCCTGTTAGGTTCGATTTCTGCCATCCTTACTGTTTTCTTTACCTGGACATCTGCGGCGTTATCATCGAACAAAAAATCCAGTCCGCTGCCCAGTCCTCCCTTTGCCATTCTGCACCTCCTGTTTATTATTACCTTTAGCTGTTCTTTTCCTTTTTCTTGCCAAAAAAGATATGTTTTTTCTCCTTCTTGGGTTTCTCTTCCTTCAGCAGCTCATATCCAAGCTCTTCATATGCCTCTGCGCCCTTCGAGGCTTTATCGTAATATAATACGGGCTTGCCGTGACTTGGTGCTTCAGACAGACGCACATTTCTTGGTATCTTTGTTTTAAATACCTTACCGGGAAAGTATTTTTCCACCTCTGCCTCTACCTGCTTTGACACATTTAATCTCTGGTCAAACATTACAAAGAGTATTCCTGCTATCTGAAGCGACGGATTAAAGCTTCTCCTTACTATTTTCAGTGTATTTGTCAGCTGTGACAGACCTTCCAGCGCATAAAATTCTGCAAGCATGGGTATTATCATTTCATCTGCTGCTGTTAATCCGTTCAGGGTCAGCAGTCCCAGTGCAGGCGGACAATCTATAAGTATTATATCATATTCATCTTTACAGGTCAGAAGCTGCATTTTTAGTCTGTTTATTCTGTTCTCCGAATGACTAAGCTCTATTTCACAGCCTGCAAGATCATCTGTTGCCGGTAAGACGCTTACTCCTTCAAAGGGTGTTTCTATTATTACATCAGCAATATTTGCTTTTCCTGATATTACATCATAGGATGACTTCTTAAGCTCTCTTTTTTTTATTCCAAAACCTGATGTGGTATTACCCTGCGGATCTATATCTACGCACAATACCTTTTTCCCATGTGTTCCAAGCCATGCACCCAGATTTACTACAGTCGTTGTCTTTCCTACTCCGCCTTTTTGATTTCCTACTGCATAAATCATTATTTTCGCCCCTTTCTTATTATTATTATATCATGATTTATTGCCTTTGTAAAGTATTTTTCCTGTTTTGACCTCAGCTTTTTATTATTTTTGCTCCACAGAAAATTGTTCCACGTGGAACATTTCATCTTCAAAAGGTGTTATTCGACAGTGAAACATCCTGTACAAAAATTGTTCCACGTGGAACATTCAAACCTGTCAAAAAACGGTATACACAACGGGCGAGCAATGCTCGCCCCTACATAAAAACTTCGATTTTAGGTAACTATAGTGGCGACCATTGTAACCCGAAACGCCAAATTATACTTTTTCTGCAAACTGAAATGTTCCACGTGGAACATTCCTACTTCTATGTAAGAAATTGTTCCACGTGGAACATTTATAGATCATTGATGCTCGGAAATTGCAGATAAACTGTATGGTAAGTTTTTGCCTAATTTTACCCTTAGACAGATTCTTGACTATATAACAGAGTACTTATTTTCCTTTTCTGTTTTATGATACTTATTATTTGGTATCCGCACTGTAAGTTCCAGGTAATCATCATTTTCAGTTTTTTTAGTATTTACGTTAAATCCGGAGGACTCAAGAATTTCAGCAGATTTGAGAATCATATTTATACAAGCCTTTACACTCTGAACAGACCGGCTCCGTTTACGATATGGTTCCCTTCTGTTACGATGACCTATAACTTTATCTACTGCAAGCTCAGTTTTCTCTACATTAAATCCGTGCTTTATCACCATGTTCAATATGTACATTCTTTCCTGAGGTGCGGCAAGTCTAAGCAATGCCCTTGCATGACGTTCTGTAAGGTGATTTTCAATTATAAGTTTTCGTTCTTCCTCAGTCAATCTCAGCAAACGAAGTTTATTAGCAACAGTGCTTTGCGCCTTTCCAAGATGAGAAGCGGCATCCTCCTGTGTCATTCCGTACAGGGATATGAGCTTCTCGATTTCTTCTGCCTCTTTGAAAAAATCATATGTATTGTTATGTATGATTTGGATCTGATTCATCATACTGTTGTCTGTATCAGCTTTATTAATTATAATGCAGGGTACTGCAGCAATTCCTGCGAGCTTTGCGGCATAATAGTTATTCAACCCGGAAATAAGCTGGTATCCTTTATCATTTTTTTCTACAGTCAGCGGCTCATTGATACCATTTTTTTCTGCATCAATTGCAATTTTTTGCAGTTCTTTCGGATCGCAGGTCATACACTGATTTCTATTGCTGATAAAAATCTCTTTCAGTTCAATATCAACAATTCTGTTAATATCTGTTTTATTTGTAAATGTTAAAATTCCTGACATAATGCTCTCTCCTTCATTGGGGTCGTTTAATTTATGGCAATACCACACAAAGACTGTGCGTAAGATGTACTCTACGAGCATAAACTTCGTCAGATTTTTTGTCAGATGAAACAAAAAACGCAGCTGATACCCACAAGGGGCACAAGTACTTTGTGTATCAGCGAGGCTTTTTGTGAAATATGCCGGAAAAGCTATCCATAGGGCACAAGTGCAAGCAGATTGCGTGCAGAGCCGTAAGGCGTGCTTTGTGCGGTGTTGCCTTATATCTGTAAAACCATTATAGCATATAAAAAATACTGTGACCAGAGAGAATAATCGCATAATTCAGTTTCAAAATACAAACTTTGCCATATTTCTACCTTTTTATAATGGCATCTGCAGGATTCGCTTGCTTCTTCGAGGATATTTTGTCGGAGTATGCGATATTTTTCTAATTACAACGAGTTTTCGTTCATCTCCGCATATACTATATGATACTTCTTTTTCCAG
>JBJERG010000324.1:0-2529 GCA_051882155.1 Ruminococcus sp. | reverse complement strand
GTAATGGTGATATTGGCGGCTCTTGCATTTGCGTCGCCTGCAATTGAAAAGCTGGAGGTTTTATTCGGCAGGACAAGTCTTGACAAGACGTATTTCAAAGCTCTTATCAAAGCTGTTGGAATATGCTATATGACGGGTATAGCAGCTGATATATGCCGTGACAGCGGAGAACACGCCCTTGCTTCAGCTGCTGAGATATGGGGCAGGATAGCTCTGCTTCTGCTGGCTCTGCCAATGATAGACTCGCTTCTTTCGCTGATAACCGGAGTTCTGGAATGAAAAAGATTATAAAAATTCTTGCTGTATTTTCGGTGTGTATTATCAGTATTCTGCTGATATGTACAGGCGTCTGTGCGGAAGAAAATGAATATGAAGTGTCTGATTCCCTTGTTTCCGCAAGCGGAGCTGATAATATTACTGACGATCTTTCTTCTGATGTGCAAAGCGTTCTTGAAAAGTATGACATCAGAGCAGACAATCCTGATTCAGTTGATTCATTCGGCGTAGGTGAGATACTGGAGTACATATATGATATTGTAACACTAAAGCTTGCTTCACCTCTCAGAACTTTTTTTACTCTTACGGCAGTGATCGTTTTCACAGCATTTATGGAATCCTCAAAGGGCGGACTGAAGGGCGGTACCGAGCACATGAGCGGACTGATAACTGCAATGGCAGGAGCGGCGGCTGTGATTCCTGATGTATGCAGCTGCTTTCTCAGAGTTCGTGAAACAATATCTCAGAGTTCTGATTTTATGACCTCATTTACGCCTGTATTCGCCGGGATAATCATAACAAGCGGCAGTCCCGGTGCAGGTATGTGCTATAACATGACTGTTTATGCAGTTGTGAATATTATAATACAGATCATTGACAAGGCTCTGCTGCCGATCCTTAGTATGTGCCTTGCGCTTTCCATAACAGACGCAGTTACAAAGAACGGTTCTGCAGGAGGACTGCAAAGGTTCATGAAAACTATTGTAACATGGACTCTCGGCTTCCTTATGACAGTATTTATAGGCGTACTGTCAGTTCAGGGAATAGTGAGAGGAGCAACGGATACATTTGCTTCAAAAACGGCTAAATATGTAGTTTCAAATTTTGTGCCTTTTGTAGGCGGAGCAGTATCTGACGCATATGGCACAGTTCTCGGCAGTTTGAAAATACTTAAAAGCTGCACCGGATTCGTAGGGATAGTGACTCTTTGCATACTTCTGCTTCCTGTTTTGCTTGAACTCATGCTCTACAGGCTTGCAGTAAGCGGAGCTGCCGCCATCGGAGAGATTTTCGGTGCAGACAGCATGACCAGACTTCTCCGAGGAGTTGAGATAGCTCTTAAAATGACCTTTGCAGTACTTGTATGCTTTTCGGTAATGTTTATTGTGGCTATTGCTGTTGTGCTTCTTATGACAGGCAGTGGGGGAGGATAATATTTTGGAAGATGTAAAAGAAATGGTTATACAGATAAGCGTACTTAGTCTTATAACCGGAGTGATAACATCAATTAAGCCATACGGAAAATTTACTCCGCAGCTGAAGCTTTTTACTGCTCTTATCATGTTTATAGGGATCCT
This sequence comes from Ruminococcus sp., assembly GCA_051882155.1. GTDB lineage: Bacteria > Bacillota > Clostridia > Oscillospirales > Ruminococcaceae > Ruminococcus_C. The sequence continues at coordinate 955 of JBJERG010000324.1, read as the reverse complement.
GTCGCCATTTTTCAGCAGTATAAAAAATATGAGACCGGATTTTGACTATAGCATCACTCCCGAAAAAAATGTACAGGAGCTGACCGGCGCCGCAGATGAAGCTGTTCTCCGGCTTGCTGAAGAGGAGCTTGAAAGGGAGCTTAAACTTAAACTTGCGGAGGAAGCGGTTCCCTGCAGTAAAATAGAGGTGAATATGAATATAAATGAAGATGAAAGCATAAATATTAGCAATGTGACAATTATAAGCACAAAGCCTGCTGATGCGGAAAAGGTTATCAGAAATGAACTGGGAGAGGAAGTGGAAATCTATGCTGAAAAAAATTACTGACCGGCTTGCAGGTTTTATGAAAAGTGAAAATTCGCTGCGCCTTCTTGTGCTTGCGGGACTTGGCGGTCTTGTATGTATACTTTTGTCTTCGCTTTTTTCAGGCAATGATGAGGATACAGACATTCCGCCGAATGAAACGAAAAATGAATCAGAACTTTCAGAAACTGCTTCTGAATATGCAGAAATCCTGGAACAGCGGCTTGAATCCATACTTACAGAGATCGACGGAGTAGGCTCCTGCAGTGTTATGGTTACTGTTTCAGGCAGCAGTTCCTATTCCTATGCTCAGAATGCAGAGCAGCAATATGGTGAAAACATAAGGGAAACAAAGCGTCAGCACGTCATTCTGGACGAGAAAGCCGGAGATTCTCCGCTTGTGGAATGCGTAAGAAATCCGGAGGTTGTGGGCGTCATAATAGCTTGTGAAGGAGGAGATCACAATGTAGTGAGAGAAGAGATAATAAGTGCAGTGGGTGCTGTTCTGGAAATCCCGTCAAATCGAATATGCGTTGCAAAAAAGAATCACTGAAAGAGGTAACCTGTTATGAAAAAACCATCATTTATTATTGGGAAAAAGCAGATAATTCTGTCCTGTCTTACATTAATGCTGGCAGCAGCGGTTTATGT
>JBJERG010000323.1:0-2565 GCA_051882155.1 Ruminococcus sp. | reverse complement strand
ATACGGCTGCTGTCGATTCTGACACAGATGGGTGCCTTTCTGTTTCTTATGAATCATCTGCTGAAAATAAGAATACCATTTTTTGCAGTGCTCGGTATAGAATTTGCTGTGCAGACTGTTATCAGTCTGTTCTCTCAGTTTGTGCATATTTCTCCGGAAATTCAGCTCGTTTTACAGTTTTCGCTTGCTTTCGGAGGAATAATCATTTTCTTTAAGGGGACACTGAAGATAAAAATAATTGCGTTGTTTTTACAATTCATAATTGCTATGTTTTCGAGTCTGATCTCATCAAAATTTATAGCATTGATTATGCAAATCAGAACTACAATCTTTACTGTAGAAGGAAAACGTGCCGCTGTAAGTCAGCTGCTTACAAGTGATATACTGATGATTATTATTTTTGCAGTATGCTATTTTCTCCTTGCAAGAAGTCACGATACGAAAAATACCGGTTCGGCAAAAACCCAGATGCCGGTTTTTACTGTGATAATGATAGTTCATTATGGGCTGCTGACTGCCCACTATAGCGGAATTCCGAAGCCGGACGCTGCCGATCTGCTTATGAATTATATTTTTCAGTCCATAATCATTCTGAGTCTGTATATGCAGTATTTTTCCGTATGCAGAAACATAGACCTTATGGAAAAGAACTATCTGTTATCAGTGAACCAGTTTGAGCAGGAAAGTGAAAAGAGATACTATGAGCTTGCACAGTCCAGATTTGATGAGATAAGCAAAATACGCCACGACCTTAACAATCATCTTGATACAGCATTACATCTTATAAAGGACAACCAGCAGAATGAAGCCCGTGAGATAATGGAAAGGCTCCGTACATCACTTGATGGGATAAAGGCTGTTCAGTACTGTGAAAACCCGGTTATCAATACCATTCTGACAACAAAGGCAAACCAGAGTGAGTATAAAGTCATTGATATGCAGTTTGTGCTTAAAGACTGCGATAAGATCCCATGTGATTCAGCAGAGCTTTGCAGTCTTATTTCTAATTTATTTGACAACGCTGCAAGAGCTGCCCTTGAATCCGGAACAGAACCTATGCTTCAGATCGAAAGCGGAATTGTAAATGAGTATTTCGTTTTAACAATTACAAATAATGCAAAACCGGAGGCAGTTTCAGCAGGCGTAGATACACCTACCGGGAAAAAAGCCTCCGGTCATGGTTACGGTATGAAAATTGTCAGAATGATTGCAGAAAAGTATTACGGCAGCTTCACCCTTGAACAGGATGGAGAATTTGTCACCGGGACCGTAATGCTTCAGTACAGATAAAGCCGTTACAGATCAGCACCAATTATATTTTAAGACCCAGCTCATATGCTTCCTTAAGACCATTGGTATTCCTGACGTCGCCTTTTTCCTTTGCACCACGTACAAGAACCATACCTGCGTCTTCAAGATGAAAATAATTAAGTACAAGCTGATACTGTATTTTTATGGAATCAAATAATTCAGGCAGTGACGCTGCGCCTACAAGAATCATTGCCAGTTTTTTGACAATAAATTCATTTCGCAAAGGCGTGTGAAGTCTGTCAATTACTGCTTTAAGCTGTGAACTTATTCCGTAAAAATATACCGGTGACGCTGTCACTATTACGTCTGCATATTTCAGTTTCTCATATATTTTCGTCATATCATCATTTTGAAAGCACTTGTTCCCGCTGCGTTCAAAGCAGGAATTACAGCCTGTACATGGATTGACTTTATAATCTGTTACTGATATTATTTCAACTTCATTGTTCCTGCCTGCACCCTCAGCAAATGCCTGTACCAGCAGATCCGTATTTCCGCCTTTTCGTGGACTTCCGGATAGTATGATTATTCTGCTCATTTTTATATGCTGTGTTTTACTCTGTCGTTTTCCTCTGCACGTTTTCCGTCATTGAACCGATCAAGTGTGCCTACAAGATAGCCTGTGATTCTTCTGATTCTTTCGAAGGGAATATCCTCAAATTCGTATTTAAGATCAGCAAATTCTCCGTCAACTGTGATAGTTAATTCACTGATTACTTTATCGGGATACTTTTCATTGGCGTGTTTAACGTATGCGTCAATTTCCTCCTGTGAAAGCTGTTCTCCGATTACATTGATTTTCATAATTGTCCTCCTGATAAATATAATATTTTTCCGGCAATACCGCATATGCGTTGTATTGCCTTATTTTATTATATCATAAATGATATTAATTTTCAATAATAATTTTTTACAAATATTGCATGGCTGATAAAATCTATGAAATATGCTATACTTATGGTATATAAGCCTGGTTTTTGTACACATAAATCATCTTTTGCCATGGGTATAAATTTTTCACTTTTCCTATTGACAAATACCGCTATGGGGTATATAATAAAGATACCCCATATGGGTATATCTTAAAAGGAGGACAGATAATGCCTGACAAAACAAAATGTGAATGCTGCGGAAAAACCACAGAACGCTCTGATGAAGAACGAAAGAAACTGATACACCGTCTGAACCGGATTGAAGGACAAGTACGTGGAATTCGCAGAATGGTGGAAGAAGACGCTTATTGTGCGGATAGAT
>JBJERG010000322.1:0-2569 GCA_051882155.1 Ruminococcus sp. | reverse complement strand
AGTCATATGAGTCTTCCTTTCGTTTTATAATTATAGAAAATTTTTGAACACCCTGCGGAGTTCTTTCATATCGATTGGCTTGGAAATATGCTCATTCATTCCTGCTTCAAATGCCTTTTTCTTATCCTCGGCAAAGGCATTGGCAGTCATTGCAATAATTGGAATATTTGCAAGCTTTTCATTCGGGAGAAGTCTTATTTCTCTTGTGGCTGTATATCCGTCCATATGAGGCATCTGAATATCCATAAATATCAGATCATAATAGCCCTCTGATGAATTTCTGACCATTTCCAGAGCAACGAAACCGTCTTCAGCTGTTTCAACTGTGAAACCGTATTCCTGGAGTATTTCCACGGCAATTTCGCAGTTAAGTTCATTATCCTCCACAAGAAGAACACGTCTGCCTGTACAATCAAGAGTTTCTGCGTCTGTGGGTGCTATATTAAGACGTTCAGAGAAAGCGTCAGCAGCCTTTACGCAGACAGTGAATACAAATTCCGTTCCTTTTCCCAGTTCGCTTGAACAGGTGAGCGTTCCGTCCATGAGAGAGGCAATGCTCTGGGCAATTGCAAGACCCAGACCTGTTCCGGGAACGCCGCTGTCTGTTGATGTTCTTTCACGTTCAAATGCAGAAAATATTTTCTTTTGAAATTCTTCACTCATTCCGATTCCTGTATCGGCGATACGTATTTCAATTACTATGCAGCCTTCCTTTTCAGATGGCTTTTCTGAGATACTGTATATAACCTTTCCGCCGGGTTTGGTGAATTTCATTGAATTACTGAGAAGATTTGTGACAATCTGTTTGAGACGCACGCTGTCTGCAATGATATGTCTTGTTTTGATTTCGTTCTTCACAATGAAGGTAAGACTCTTTTTCTCCATTTCGTTCCTGAACATTTCTTCAGTTGTGGCAATATGCTCATTGATGTCCATTATCTGTTCATTAAGCTCCATTTTTCCGCTTTCTATCTGAGCCATATCAAGAACTTCATTAATGAGGCTTAACAGGTGATTGCTGGAAAGTTCGGCTTTTCTCAGCTCGTCGAGAGCCTTTTCCTTGTTGTCAATGTACTTCTGGGCAAGGTAATTGAAACCGATAATTGCATTCATAGGAGTTCTGATATCATGGGACATATTGAAGAGGAACATTGATTTTGATTTTTCAGCACTCTTGGCTTTTTCAAGAGCCTGAGCAAGTTCCTGCTGCTGCATAATTTCCTTTTTTACGATTTCGTCAACGCTTCTGATTGCAAGGATTGTCTGAGGTGTATATTTGCTTTCAAGCCATATAAATCTGATCTGAGCATAATCAATAACACCGTTTGTGTTTCGTCTGTAATTAAAATCATACATCGGATCCTTCTGCAGTTTTTCACGCAACTTTGAGAGCCTGGTTGCGTCGAGAAAATTCTGTCTGTCCTCCGGCACTACAGCTTCATCTGCATAGGAAGTTATGGTTTCACGGTAATTGCAGTTTTTGCCGGGGTTATTGAGTAATGAACGATATTTTCCGTTAGTGACAACAAGGTTCATATTTTCGTTTTCCAGATTTATAAGATAAATAGTAGAATACTCTCTGCCAAGTGCCTTTATGATCTCTGTCTGATTCTGGATCTGTTTTTTCTGCTGAGCCTTCTTTTTCTTAATTAAATGATTGATAAAGTAAAGCAGGATTATCAGAATAAAAGTGATAAGGATTGCAATGAAGACGATTCTGTCAGCAGATCTGTTATTGGATTCAATTTCCTTCAGGGTTGATTCCATGTCAATTTCTAAGCAAAGAACGCCGTATACATTATTATCCGGATTATTTTTTTCAAAAACAGGATAGAATGCAGTGTATACATTGCCCCGGTCTGTTTCGGCTATATCTTCTGAATATACTGCACTGCCGGAAAAAGCAGATTCAATGTATGGCAAAAACCTGTTGTCAACGGGAGTTCCGGGATATATAAAATCTTCATCATCAGTGTCATGTCCGTCGTGAACGTAAACATATTCTCCGTCAGACGTTTTTTTAACAGTATAAAAATAGCTTACATTCTTTATAATGTTCTGTTTATTTATGTATTCTGTAAACTTTTTATAATTTTCTGTGTCAGTATCCTCTGCTGAATTGATTGCGTCAAAATCATCTTTTGTCATTTCAGCAGTGATGCTGTTTCTCAGACAGTCAGAACGCATTTTGTTTAGCTCAATGGTAATATTCATAGTATTTTTGCAGTATGCTGTCTGCAGAATATAAGTGTACGCAAATATAAATAATGCGGCAAGGCACAGGAAAACTATCAGATAGAGTATTTTCAGATTTTTCTTTTTCATATATCCGTTTCTCCTTAACTATATAATGCAAAGGCAGAATTAAGCAAATATACAGCCTTTGCCGGGTATTTCCTGAATACAAATTATCTCATATCATTTTAACATAAATTTATGGATTAAGTCAAGAAGGATATATAAGTGTTATACAAATTTTTAGATATTTTTAAGATATAACAGATCAAAACGTTAAAATATAATGGTAAATTCTCATTGGATTGCATATTTCTATATGGCATACATGATT
>JBJERG010000321.1:0-13040 GCA_051882155.1 Ruminococcus sp. | reverse complement strand
CACCGAAAAGTGAGCCTGCATATAACGCCTGTTCAATCGTGTTTCCATGTGAGCCTACCTCTATAAGCAGACTTCCTGTGGTAAGATTCTGGTTATATTTTCTGTAATCAAAAAGCAGGGGTCTTGTAAGTCCCGGATACATACTTTCCATCTGCTCCTGCAAACGGCAGGCAAAACGGAAGTTGAACATATAGTTGGGCATATCCATGGTTCCGTCATCACAGCCGGATATTATCATTACCTGCGCCGCTTCCTTTCCGTTTATCTCTGCTACAGGCTGTGTAATACTGCTTTCTGTACCGATAGCGTCCCTGTGTATATCAAGCACTACACGAATGCTTGGGTTCTCCTTAAGTATCCCTTCAACAGTATTTCTGCTCCGTTCATATGCTCCTGTATAGGAGGGATAATCATGTATCGTTTCATCATGTATTGTAACTATCCCTGCGGCTCTCAGCTTTTCTGCAATGGCTTCTCCTACTGCAATAACGTTTTTACTGCTGTCCGTTGTACGGTAATTGAAGGAAGGGTCAAAGCTGGATCTTACATAAGGCTCATAAGATTCCGTTGTATGTGTGTGCATGATAAGCACCTGTGGCTTTTCATTTACTGATATTTTAAAGGCAGGCTTCAGAACGCTTTCCTCTAAAAGTCTGCTGTTTGTGAGAGAAGAATAATTCACAACCTGACCGCCGTTTTTGAGAGAGAAAAATTTCTTGCCCGAATATACCCCGTATGTTGTACGCAGTACCTCTGTTTCATTATTCACATTCCATTTTTCGGGATAAGGCTTTTTGCCTTTGTTTTTGCCGCTGCCTTTGTCCTTGTCTGCATTTTCGGTGCTGCTGTGCAATTCTGCGTCAGCCGTTTCACTGTTCAGAGGATTCCACTCTTCTCTCTGCATTTCTACGTAAACCTCATTGCAGACATTCTGAAGATTATCGGAAAATCCGCCGGATATTCCTGTATCGGTTTCATTCACCGGCGTTTTATCTTCTGTTTTGGAAAAGAAACACAGCACTGCAATTGCTGTAAGAATACTGAAAAAAGCAAATATTCTTCGTTTAAGTTTTGCGGCTTTTCTCCGGGAAAGACGTTTTCTCATTCCATCACCTCGTTATTATATCCGTGATGATTCAGTTTATGCAGAGCGGTCGGAATATATTCTGATAAAACAAAAAGACCTTCCCGCATATGGAGAAGGTCTTTGATATATTTTTTATAATCCTGCTTCCCAGTCCCAGTTGTACAGTTCAAGCTGACTGAGTTCATAGGGTGTAAGCTGGTAAACGCAGTGATTTATCCAGTTTGAAAAGAGAAGGTTCGCACTGCAGCCCCAGGTGTAGACAGGTTCTTTTTCCGGGTCATTGTCCGGAAAATAATTGTAAGGCAGCTGAATGTCTATGCCCTTGGCTGTGTCACGGAGATATTCTTCCTTCAGGGTGTTCCTGTCATATTCAAAATGTCCCGTTACAAAATACTGTCTGCCGTTGTTGTTTGCCGCAATATGCACTCCTGCAATATCCGATTCCGTGAGAATTCTGAGGTTAGGAACCTTCAGAATGTCCTCTCTGCGTACTTCGGAAAGTCTTGAATGAGGAGCATAAAAAACATCATCAAAGCCACGCAGAAGCTGGACATTCTTTATTTTTACATTGTGAGAAAAGATGCCGAATATCTTCCTGTCAAGGTCGTATTTCGGTACGCCGAAATGGTAATACAGTCCTGCAAGCGCCGCCCAGCATATATGAAGGGTGGAAAAAACATGGACCTTTGTCCACTCCATGATTTCTTGTATTTCGTCCCAGTAGTCCACATCTTCATATGCAAGATGCTCCACTGGTGCTCCTGTAATGATACAGCCGTCATAGTAATCGTCACGTATTTCGTCAAAGGTATGATAGAACATATCAAGGTGACTTTTTGACGTATTTTTGCTTACATGGCTTGCGATCTGGAGAAACTCAATATTCACCTGAATGGGTGTGTTGCTGAGAAGACGCAGGAACTGACATTCCGTTTCGATTTTCTTCGGCATAAGGTTCAGTATCAGCACCCTGAGAGGACGTATATCCTGATGAGAAGCACGGACATTATCCATTACAAAAATGTTTTCCTCAGCAAGAGTCTGATATGCCGGCAGATCCGGCGAAATACAAATTGGCATAGATACCGTTCTCCTTTCAATTCATTGTTTTTCTTTTTCTCTTTTTTAGTTTTCCTTGCCTATAGCGTTTCTGATGGCACGAAGCTCCTCTGCTGTAAGGTCACGGTATGTACCCGGCTTCAGCATACCAAGTTTCAGAGGACCTACGCTTACACGGCGAAGTCTTGCCACTTCAAGGCCCAGGGATTCGCACATACGGCGTATCTGACGGTTTCTGCCTTCTTTTATTGTCATAAGAAGAACAACACGTCCCGGTTCTCTTGTCTTTACCACAACATTGGCAGGCAGTGTCTTTCTGCCGTCAAGCTCTATACCGCTTGAAAGTGCCACCAGCTGTTCCTCTGTTATATCAGGACGGACTGTTACACGGTATGTTTTGCTGATATGACGGCTTGGGTGCATTATGTCGTTGGCGAATTTGCCGTCATTGGTGAGGAGAAGCAGTCCCTCAGAATCCTTGTCAAGTCTTCCTACAGGGTAAACACGTTCCTCCACATCGTCACCCAGAAGATCCATAACGCAGCGCCTTTCCAGCTCGTCAGAGGTGGTTGTTACGTATCCTCTTGGCTTATACATCATAATATAACGCAGTGATTTTTTTCTTGAAAGATAGATCCGTTCGCCGCTTACTGTAATAATATCCTGATAGGACGCCTTGTCACCCAGCTTTACAGGGTGACCGTTGAGCTTTATTTTTCCTGCTGAAATGAGGGCTTCCGCCTTTCTTCTTGAACAGTAGCCTGCATCAGCCAGCAGTTTCTGAATTCTTATTTTTTCCAAAATTATCTCCTTTTATATCAGCGGAAAAATTTTCGAAGTTTCTCCGCTGTTTTTTCGAATATGTTTTTGTCATTGCCTTTGTTTTCCGCATAATCAACGTCGCAGGCGGCATAGAGAGGCTGTCTTGATGTTTCAAATTCACCGAAACGGTATACAAGATATCCTGCAATACTGTCCTTTTTAACAGGTGCATATAGAAAAGGTTCAGCTTCCACTTCCCATGTTACCCGTGTATTTTGAGAAGAATTTTCACAGTAAAAAACCTCACTCTGTCCGCAAAGCGGAACAGTTTCCCTTGTACCTCCAGCTACAGGAAGTCTGAGATCAGAGGGAACATCAGAAGCTTTTTCCTGAGCCTCTGAAAATGCGGCGTCATATAAAGCTGCATGGTCAGCCCAGTCGTTTTTATCGTTGAGGGTAACGCAGATAAGGGTTACATTTCCTCGTTTGCAGGCTGAAACAAGGCATCTGCCTGCTTCGTCGGTAAAGCCTGTTTTTACGCCTATAACGCCCTCGCAGGATGAAAGCAGCTTGTTTGTATTTTTAAGCCATCTGTCAAAGGGCGGATTCCCAAAGCGTACCTTTGCGCTTTCCTGTCCGCATATTTCACGGAAATCCTCGTTTTCCAGAGCCTTTGCCGTCAGAATTCCCATGTCATATGCTGTGGAATAATGCTCGCTGTCATGAAGTCCCGAGGGCGTTACAAAATGGGTATCCTCCATGCCTGTTTCTTCGGCACGTTCATTCATAAGCTCCGCAAATTTCTCATAGCTCCCTGCAATTTTTACAGCTGCCGCACCTGCCGCATCATTGCCGGAGGGCAGAAGCATACCATAACACAGGGTACGCTTGGTGACAATATCGCCCTCTGTAAGTCCCATTGAAGAGCCTTCAACACGGATAGCCTCCGGGTCAACTGTAAATTCACTGTCCAGATCTCCGCTTTCAAGGCAGATAAGTGCAGACATTATTTTGGTGGTGCTTGCCATAGGCAGCTTCAAATGGGCGTTTGATTCATAAATCACGTTTCGTGACACAGCGTCCATTACCACATATGCAGCGGCAGATGTTTGTATATCCGTCTGAAAAGCACCCTCACAGGGCATGGAAAAACAGAAAATTAAATCCAAAGCCGTAAAAAGGCAGCAAAGAATCCTTCTCATACAGACCTCCACAAAAATTTTTATTGTATATTTTTATGGGATAATATATGAGAATACTGCAAATATTATAACCTTCCCTATGGTCATATCAAAGTTTATTCTGCCTTATCTTCTTCCTTCTTGTCCTCTTCCTTGTTTTCTTTTCCGTCCTTGCGGCTTTTCACCATATCGGAAATCTTGTCAATAAGCTCCGGAACAGAACGTATAATGTTGCTTACCTTGTCGTCGGAATCGGTGATCTGCATAAGGCGAACGTTTCCGTCCTTGCTTACAACGAGAAATGCAATTGGCTGAACAGTAACGCCTGCACCTGCACCGCCGCCGAAGAGATCCTTGGGATTCTGCTTTGCAGGCAGGTCAGAACCGCCGGAGGCAAAGCCGTAGGACACCTTTGATACAGGGATAATAGTTGTATCTCCCGCTTCGATAGGATCGCCGATAATTGTCTCGACGTCACCCATTTCACGTATTTTTTCCATTGTAATGCTCATCATCTGATTGATTTTGCTTTTTTCATTTTCATTCTGCATTTTTAATTTCCTCCTTTTTGGTTGTACAGGTCCGGTTGTTTGTTTCATCTTTTCCGGAGCTTTTCATCATACCCATAAGATATGTCCATGCAAGGCTGAATCCGGCTGCCAAAACTGCTGCCGGGCTTATTTTCGCCCTGAAACGGACAGTATAAACAGTCTTTTCCGTACTGAATCTTGGCTGAATGTCGATATGATCAGCTTTAATGACGAAAAACGACTGCAAAAACGCAAGTGCGTTTGATACAATAGTACATATTTTGCCGTATGCAATGGCGCATTCACAGGCGTCGAAGGCTCCTACCTTTATATCAAGATAAAGCCTTGTGATCCTTATGCCCTTAAAAAGTCTGCGCATTCCCTTTTTTACAGGAGCAAGAAGTGACTTCACAAGTTCCAGAATATCCTTCACCGAACGCTTTTCCTTTGTTTTTGTTTCGGTTTTCTTTCCGCTTTTCGCTGCCTTTTCCGCCTTCTTTGCTTCCTTTGCAGCTTTTTTTTCTTCCTTTTTCTTCTTTTTAAGCTCCTTCTTTTTCTTTGCCTTTTCTATTTCCTCGGGAGTTTTCTTTTTCTTCTCCTTTGATGTATCAAATATTCCGAAGCCGCAGTATGATATCCGGACATTTGTCTTGTTCTGCTCATAACGGAAGTCAACAACTGCCGGCATGAAGAGTATAAAAAGAATTACCGCTAAAATGCTCAGAAATATTATCCACCCTGTCATAGGCAGCCGACCTCCTTCCATTTATATTATTGTATTTTTCTGGAAAATCATTCACCTTCGGAAGAATTTTCCGGAGTATTTTTTTCGGAAATATCCGCATCAGCACCCGGCGGCTGAAGTATTGGCAGAGGCGGCAGATCTCCCAGGGACGAAAGCTCAAAACATCGGAGAAAATTCTCTGTCGTTCTGTATGCAATAGGTCTGCCGGGAATCTCAAGTCTTCCTGCTTCCTCCAGAAGCTCACGCTCCACAAGTGTATTTACAACAGAGCTGCTGTCTATACCACGGACGTGTTCGATAAAACTCTTGGTGACAGGCTGATTGTATGCTACGATAGTCAGAACCTCCATGGCTGCATTTGACAGCGGCGCCGACTTTTTATTCTCCATTGCCGCACGGATATAGGGTGCAAATTCCTTTTCCGTACAGAGCTGCCAGCTTTTGCCAAGGGGCTTTGCCCTCAGACCGCTTCCTGCCTCCTCATAGCGTTTATTAAGGCACTCCATAATATCCGGAAGTTCCCTGACATCAATGCCCAGCACCTCAGCTATACGCTCAGAAGGCACAGCTTCACCGCAGGCAAAAAGCACAGCCTCCGCAATGGACGCCATCTTTACTGTGTGTGTATGTTCCATGTTTCCTCCTCTTCAGATGTTCCGAAGGGTTCGTTACGGTATTCCTCATCCTTCCGGTAAAGATAGGTGCTGTCATCGCTTATGCAGATCTTCCCGTGCTTTGTAAGCTCCAGTATGGCAAGGAACAATGCGACCCTTGCACTTCGTTCCCTTATTTCAGCATACATGGCGTCAATATAAACGTGCTCATTTCTGTGAAGACTTCTCAGAACATAAACCACCTTTGACATAACTGAAACAAAGCTTCTGTTGACAACAGCCTGAAGTTTTTCTGTAGGACGTTTTTCCTCCGTGAGCATTTTCTTACCCATGGCAAGGAAAACTTTTACCAGTTCACCCGGATCATGTCTGCGTTCATAGCGCGTGGGAATGCTTATCTTCATAGGACTGCGTACAAATATTTTATCTCCTGCATACCGTTTTTTCATGGCTTCCGCCGCCTGTTTGCAGAGGGCATATTCAATAAGCGCACCCTGCAATGTCTCTTTTTCCTTTTCAGCTTCATTGGGCTTTGGCAGCAGCGACGCTGTTTTTATAAGGATAAGCCTTGCAGCCATTTCAAGGAATTCTCCTGCAAGCTCCAGATCATGATCCCTTGCCTGTTCAAGGTAGATCAGATACTGTTCCAGAAGGCTGGATATCTCAATATCATAAATATTCAGCTGATGCTTTGTAATAAGGCTGAGCAGCAGTTCCATAGGTCCTTCAAAGACCTCCAGCTTAAATGAAATCTTCTGCATGAGCCTTAACCTGTAATCACATTCATTAAGAGAGGTATCCAGTCAGTAAGGAAGTAAAACAGGCGGTACACCTGCGTAGTGATGAATGACAGCGGCACATCAAGCGCCGGAGAAATTATCAGCACAAGGAAAACAAGTGATATTATCATCTGATTCCGCTGCATCCAGATGACCGCACGTATGGGCAGGAACTGCATCAGCACCTTTGAACCGTCAAGAGGCGGCACAGGTATCAGATTGAACACGGCAAGTCCCATATTAATAGATGAGAATGCTCCGAGTATCATGCAAATGCTGGTAAGAGTGTTCAGGAGCATAGTATTGTCGGCGGCAATGGGAATACAGCCTATCACACGAAGAGCGGTAAGCGAAATAAAGGCTGCAATAAGATTTGACAGCGGACCTGCAAGAGAAGTCCAGATTATGCCGCTTCTTGGATTGCGCATTGCGTTTGGGTTGACCGGAACAGGCTTTGCCCAGCCAAAACCCGTCAGCAGCAGCAGCACTGCACCGATTGGGTCAATATGTGTAAATGGATTCAGAGAAAGCCTGCCGGAGCTTTCAGCGGTGTAGTCGCCGAATTTCTTTGCAACGAAGGCATGAGCAAACTCATGAAGCGGCAGGACCAGAAGAATAACAATAATTCTTGCAATTATGGTAAATGCGTCAAGATTCAGAAAATTCATTTTTTTACCTCACATATAATAATGATTCCTTTTATTATACAACATATCAGAATAAATTTCAAGAGAAATTTGTCACGAATTACGTAACAAAAAATTTTTTTGAAAAAAATGAAAAAAACACTTGCATTCTGTTTTTAAATCTGGTATAATAGAATCTGTTAGTTTGTTTAAGGAGGTGCAGCCTACTATGGCAAAATGTGAATTTTGCGGCAAGGGTGTTACATTTGGTATCAAGGTGTCTCACTCACACAGACGCTCCAACAGAACATGGAAGCCGAACGTAAAGCGTGTAAAGGCGATTGTGAAGGGTACGCCCTGTCATGTATACGTTTGCTCCAGATGCCTGCGCTCCGGCAAAGTTGAGCGTGCGTAATCGGTAAAACCGATGTTTCAGATATGGAGAAAAGGTTCAGGAGAGCTTTCCGCAAGGAGGAGCTGCTCCTGATTTTTCTATATAAGGTCATCTCTGAACACCCGTTTTAAAAAATAACTATAAATTTAAAATAATACTTGCAATTTTGTACAATGTGTGATATACTGTATATATCCTGCACTTTATTGTGAGAAAATTTTTAGTTTAGGAGAATAGAAATGGCACAGATGAAAAAACCTACAGTAAAAAATCCTGAGCTTGTTGCTGCAATTTCGGATTTCAGAGCAAACTCCACAGCAGAAAACGAAAAGGCAATGACAGAAGCAATCAAAAGCTCAAAGCTTATTGCTCCTGTAATTATGGACGACCTTCCGGATAATCTGGAAGCAGGCGAAAAGTATACAGCACAGGCTAAGTTCATGCTGGTTCAGCAGAAGGACGGCACAAAGCTTTTCCCTGTATTCACAGAATGGCTCGAACTTCTGAAATGGAAGAACGACCCGGAATGCAAGACAGTTACTCTGGAATTTGAACAGTTCTGTACTATTTTAGGCGGTTCTCCTGAGGCTGCAGGTCTTGTAATCAATCCCGGCGAAGAAGGTCTTCTGGTAACAAGACAGAAAATGAGCGAGCTTGCTGGCAGAGATCTGACTCCCAAGGCAGTTGCTCCTGCGCCGGTTGCTCCTGCACCGATACCGGAAATCGACCCGGAGAGAATGCTCTTCGGAAGCGATAAGCAGACAAATCCGGAGCTGCTTGCAGCTATCAATGCCTTCCGCCAGGAAAGAACTCCTGCAAAGGAACAGGCAATGGTCGCAGAAATACGCAAGGCTAAGTTCGTAGCTCCTGTTCAGATGGCGGATCTTCCGAAGGATCTGAAGCTTAAAAAGGGCGAGTCACATCAGGCACAGGTTAAGTTCGTTATGATCCAGCGTGATAATAAGAAGTATTTTCCACTGTTCACAGACCAGGGCGAGCTTGCAAGATGGAAGAACATACCGGAGCACAAGACAATCCTGCTGACATTTGACCAGTACAGCGATATGATCGCACAGCAGGGCGGCGAAGCTGAAGGTCTTGTTATAAATCCTTTCGGCGCTGCACTGCCTATGCCAAAGCAGCAGGTTCTTTCAATGAGAAACGGCGCACAGATCTACGACCTCAAGAATATTCCCGCAGATCTGGTAAACAAGCTGTCCGAACATTTTGAAACCGAGCCAAAGGTTCATGCTGCATGGATCATGGGACTGCGTATGGCAAACAAGGAAAGCTATATGATCCTTGTTGACCACGATACTATAACAACAGCTGAAGAGCAGAAGGCTCTCTATGATCCTATTGCAAATATCGTAGGTCCTTTCACAAACGGAAATCCCTGCGGTATCGTACCTGCAAATGCTCCTCAGTCACAGCCTGTTATCAAGGGCAAGATCCCGTTCTATAAGGAAAGCTGAAAATAATCATCACAGCTTTATCAGACTCAGTACATTGGCTGCCGCAGTAATATGCGGCAGTTTTTTGTTTAAGAAATACAGGGAATCTGCTGACATAAATATATTACTGGAAAGCTTTTCAGCCTTAAAAACTTTTCTTTTCGGATAAAAACGGGTTCCATGATTTCGAAAAAAAGCGAATTGCCTGAAAAATTTTAAGCTGCTTGACAAAACTGCTTTTATAATGTAAGATAGAAAGAACAGACGCAAAGAAGAAATAATAGTAATATGAAAAAAGAGAGCGAGGTTTTTTGATTATGTCAAGAGCTGACATTTCCGCATATTTTGCCTGTGACGTATTTAATGACGAGGTCATGCGTGCAAGACTTCCAAAGCAGATCTACAAGGCGCTTACAAAAACAAAAAAGATGGGCATTGCCCTTGACCCTGCCTATGCAGACGTTGTGGCAAACGCCATAAAGGACTGGGCTATCGAACGTGGCGCTACACATTATACCCACTGGTTCCAGCCTATGACAGGCTCTACTGCCGAAAAGCACGATTCATTTATAAGCCCCACTGATAACGGAATGATCATCATGGACTTCTCGGGAAAGGCTCTTGTTAAGGGCGAACCGGACGCTTCATCTTTTCCCTCCGGCGGTCTTCGTCAGACCTGTTCCGCAAGAGGATATACTATCTGGGATCCCACCTCTCCTATTTTTGTAAAGGAAGGCACTCTGTATATTCCCACAGCATTCGTTTCATATACAGGTGAAACTCTCGACAAGAAAACTCCTCTTCTCCGTTCAATGGACGTTCTCAGCGAACAGGCACTGCGTGTTCTGAGACTATTCGGCAACACAACCGCCACAAAGGTCACTTCCACAGTAGGTCCTGAACAGGAGTATTTTCTGATAGATAAAAAAATGTACGATAAGCGTGAAGACCTTATCATGTCCGGAAGAACTCTTTTCGGCGCTGCACCGCCTAAGGGACAGGAGCTTGACGATCAGTACTACGCAAATCTGAAGCCGAGAATTGCGGCTTATATGGCTGACCTGGACGAATCCCTCTGGAAACTGGGAATCTATGCCCATACCAAGCACAATGAAGTCGCTCCTGCACAGCATGAGCTTGCCCCTATATTCAGCACATCAAATATCTCCACTGACCAGAATTCTCTTACCATGGAGGTTATGAAGAAGGTTGCACTCCGTCATGATCTCGTTTGTCTGCTCCATGAGAAGCCCTTTGCAGGTGTGAATGGTTCAGGAAAGCATAACAACTGGTCCATGAGCACAGACAGCGGTCAGAATCTCCTTGACCCGGGCAGTACTCCCAGTGAGAATATGCAGTTTCTCACATTCCTCTGTGCTGTTCTGAAGGGCGTTGATGAATATGCTTCTCTTCTGAGAATAAGTGCAGCTTCAGCCGGCAACGACCACCGTCTGGGCGCACATGAAGCTCCTCCTGCAATTATTTCTATCTATATGGGCGAAGAGCTTCAGGGCGTACTTGACGCACTGGAAAATGACAGCACCTACAAGAGCCAGTCCCAGGAATTCAGCATTGGCGTACACGCACTGCCGGATTTCCCGAAGGATTCCACTGACAGAAACAGAACGTCACCCTTTGCATTTACAGGAAACCGTTTTGAATTCAGAATGGTTGGCTCCTCCGACAATATTGCCTGCCCGAATCATCTGCTGAATACAATCGTTGCAGGTGAGCTTTGTGAAATTGCTGACGCTATGGAAAATGTTCCGAAGGAAAATTTTGACGCAGAACTGAAAAAGCTTCTGAAAAAAATCATTAAGGAACACAAGAGAATCATCTTTAACGGCAACGGTTACTCAGAGGAATGGGTGGAGGAAGCAAAGCGCAGAGGTCTGCCTATTTACAGAACAACTGTGGACGCTGTTCCTCATTATGCGGATAAAAAGAATGTGGAGCTGCTTGAAAAGTTCGGTATTTTCTCAGAATCCCAGATCCAC
Organism: Ruminococcus sp.; assembly: GCA_051882155.1. GTDB lineage: Bacteria > Bacillota > Clostridia > Oscillospirales > Ruminococcaceae > Ruminococcus_C. The sequence continues at coordinate 1,812 of JBJERG010000321.1, read as the reverse complement.
AGCCGTATTGACATTCTCCTGGAAAGATACAGCAAGACAATAAATATCGAATCTCTCACCATGATAGATATGGCAAAGAAGAAGTTTATCCCTGCATCTCTCAGCTATTGCAGAGAGCTTTGCGACGGTATTTCTGTAAAGGCAGGCCTTGGCATTTGTTCTTCTGTAGAAAGAAGCCTTGCAGAGAAAATAACCGCTCTTACCGACGAGGCATACAGCCTGGTTCAGGAGCTTGAAGAAAAGACCTCTGCGGCATCTGCCCATGAAAATATTCTTGAAATGGCAGCTGCATACAGGGATGATGTGGTTACAACTATGGAAAAGCTTCGTTCCTGCGTGGATAAGCTGGAGGTTATGCTGCCCTCTGACAAATGGCCCGTTCCTGCTTACAGTGATATGATATTCAACGTTTAAAGGGGCATAATACATCTGAAAAAGGAGCTGTTTTAATGGTTTTAGCAATTGATATAGGCAATACAAATATTGTAATAGGATGCTTCCAGGAGGAAAAGATTATATTCGTTGAGAGAATATCCACAAATCAGACCGGCACTGCCCTTGAATTTGCGGTTTCCTTTAAGTCTGTTCTGGAGATCTACTCTCTGAAAAGCCATGATATTGAAGGAAGCATACTTTCCTCTGTTGTGCCGTCTATTACAGGGGTTGTAAGGCAGGCGGTTGAGAAGATAACCCAGAAAAAATGTATGGTAGTAGGTCCCGGCATAAAAACAGGACTTAAAATCTCCATTGACAACCCTGCACAGCTGGGAAGCGATATTGTAATAGGCGCTGTGGCAGCACTCGACATTTCAAAGGGCCCTCTTGCAATTATTGATATGGGAACTGCCACTACGGTTTCTGTTATAAATGAGAAAAACGAATTTATCGGCGGAATGATCATGCCGGGAGTTGCCATATCCATGGACGCTCTCAATAACAGAACGGCACAGCTGCCAAAAATAGCCTTTGAACCGCCTAAGAGAAAGATCAGCAGCAATACTATTGACTGCATGAAAAGCGGCATGATATACGGTTTTGCAGGAAGCATAGACGGTCTTCTTGACCAGATCGAGTCTGAACTGAAAACTCCTGTCACTGCAATAGCAACAGGCGGTCTTGCTGAGGTTATCATACCTCACTGCAGGCACAGGGATATTATTATTGACAATACCCTTCTTCTTAAAGGCATGAGAACAGTATATTTAAAGAATAAATAGAGAAAATCCCGTCAGCCTGTTTGACTGACGGGATTTGTTTTTCTCAGCGCAAAACTATTTTTCATTTATATCCATGGAAAACAGCTTGAAGGAAAGTCTGCTTTTAACATTTACAGCCTGATTTTCATCCTCTTTGCCGTCAATATTATGCGCCTTTATATGAATGTCTATCTCTCCTTCGCTGCCTATAAGATCCTTCGGAACAGGCAGCAGAATATCGGTAATTTCATGACGGCGAAGCTCTGCTTTCTTTATAAATCTGCCGTTTACCGAGAAGCTCAGTGATATTCCGCAGATCTCACTTTTCGGATGAGGAAGTCCTGTAAGCTTTATTTCCACATCACCTTCAGCGTCACTGATATAAAAACGTATTACTGAATTTTTGAATACGATCCATCGTCCCTCGCTGTCGGGAAAATGCACACCTTCAGTATATATATCAGAATGCCTTGAGAAAATTACGGTATCTCCTGTGCTGAGTCTGTACATATCCTTCTTTTCGTTTTTCATGGAGATGAGATATTCGCAGAATCTCTTTCTGAAATCACTGTTATAGTAGAAAAATCTGTCACGCTTGCGCTTATCTTCCTCTGTG
>JBJERG010000320.1:0-2575 GCA_051882155.1 Ruminococcus sp. | reverse complement strand
ATCGGCAGCAGCAGAGCTTGCAGTGCCTTCGATTGAAGAGCTGGCGCAGGCTGTTAAAAGAGAAACAAGACTTTTAAAGCAGGTATTTGAAAAAAATACAGAGCAGCTTGAAAACCGATTGCAAAGACTTACTGAGCACCTTATTGCCCTGTCACCGGAGCAAAGACAGAAGTCTGCCTCCCGTGACCTTGAGGTTCTTTCAGAAAAGCTTGATAAACTTATGAAATCAAAAATACAGCAGTGCGAAAACAGCCTGCAGAAGGAGCTTGTGCGGCTGGACGCACTTAGTCCGCTTAAAATTCTGAAAAGAGGTTATGCGCTTGTTTACAAGGACAGCAGCATATTGCGCAGTGCCGTAGATGCCGATGCGGGTGATGAGCTTTATATAAAGCTTGGCAGCGGACAGATCCATGTAAAAGTGCTTGACAGAAAGGAAGATACAGATGAATTTTGAAGAAAATCTCAGTGCTCTTTCAAGCATAACAAAAAAACTTGAAGAGAATACCCTTAGCCTTGAAGAATCCGTGGAGCTTTATCAGAAGGGACTCCGCTTGTCGTCAGAATGTGCAAAACAGCTGGAAAATGCTAAGCTGAAAATAGAGGAGCATTCAGAAGAGGAGGAAAAGATATGAAAGATATACATATTGAACAGATAAAAAAGGACATTGAAATTATCGAAGCTGCCATCAGAGAATTTATTCCCTGTGAAGAGAGCATAGTCCGTCAGAAGAGAGTTCGGGACGCAATGCTTTATTCCCTTGAAGCAGGCGGAAAGCGGATCAGACCTGTTCTGGTTATGGAATTCTGCCGTATGTGCGGCGGAGATCCGGAGGATGCGGTTTCCGCGGCAGCTGCTATTGAAATGATCCATACATTTTCACTTATACATGACGATCTGCCTGCTATGGATGATGACGATTACCGCAGAGGAAGAAAATCATGCCACAGAGAATTTGATGAAGCAACAGCCATTCTTGCAGGTGATGCTTTGTCTATACACGCATTTTCAGTAATTGCCAGGGATAAAAGGCTTAGCCTTGACAAGAGGGTAAAGCTTATGGAAATTCTTGCAGAATCTGCCGGCTACAAGGGTATGATAGGCGGTCAGATAATTGATATGGAAAACGAAAAGCGTGATGACGTTGATATTGAAAATCTTCGTGCCATGTGCGCTGGAAAAACAGGAGCGCTTATCAGATGTGCCTGCCGTATGGGCTGCATTGCAGCAGGTGTTGATGAGGATATTGTCGCAAAGGCAGACAGATACGGTTCCTGTGTTGGTCTTGCTTTTCAGATAATCGATGATGTGCTTGACGTTACAAGCACTACAGAAGTTCTTGGAAAGCCTGTGGGAAGTGATGCCGCTTCCAATAAAACAACTTTTGCAACACTTTTAGGAATTGAAAAGGCAGACGCTCTTGCGGCAAAGCTGACAGAAGAGGCAATAGGAATACTTGGTCAGTTTGAAGGACATGAATTTCTGAAGGATCTGACACAGGATCTGCTGGTGCGAATAAAATAAGGGGAAAGCGGCGTATGCCGCAGAAATAGATATATGAAAACCACAACCGGAAAAAAAATTCTGACGGCAGATGCGAATATGCTTGAAACTTTGCATTTTCCGGAGGATGTAAAAAAACTTACTTTGCAGCAATGCGATAAGCTTTGTCAGGAAATCAGAACAAAACTTATCTCCACAGTATCAAAAACAGGCGGACATCTGGCTTCAAATCTTGGCGTAGTTGAACTGACTGTTTCACTGCACCGAGTTTTTGATTCGCCGAAGGATAAGTTTGTCTGGGACGTAGGTCATCAGTGTTATACACATAAACTTTTAACCGGAAGAAATGACAGCTTTGATACTTTAAGACAGGAAAACGGCATATCAGGTTTCCCGAAGCCGTCGGAATCTGAGCATGATTCATTCATAAGCGGTCACAGCAGCACTGCAATTTCTGTTGCGGCAGGCATAGCTGAAGCCAATCGTCTGAAAGGAAGCAGCCGCCATACCATAGCTGTTGTCGGTGATGGCGCTATGACCGGCGGTCTGACATATGAAGGATTGAATAATGCAGGTAAAGTGAAAAACAACAGGCTGATAGTTGTGCTGAATGACAATGAGATGTCAATTTCCAAGAATGTCGGTTCACTTGCAAAATATCTCGCTTCTATACGAGGCTCAGAAAATTATGTTAAAACAAAGAAACGTGTGGAAAAAAAGCTTACAAGCAGCGCCATTGGTGTGCCGGTTGCTAAATTTATAAAAAATTCCAAGGATGTTCTGCGGGAAACGGTTCTGGGAGTTTCCACAATGTTTGAGGATCTGGGCTTTGTATATCTGGGTCCTGTGGACGGACATAATATAGAAGATCTTGATGAGGTGCTCCAGGCTGCCAAAAGCTATGGCTGCCCGGTTCTTGTTCATGTAAATACAGTAAAGGGAAGAGGCTATAAGCCCTCTGAAAATAATCCCGGTGAATATCACGGCGTATCAAAATTCGATATCGAAACGGGCAATCCGGAAGCTGCCTGCAAGGATACATTTTCTGATATGTTCGGAAAATTTCTTGTACAG
>JBJERG010000319.1:0-2578 GCA_051882155.1 Ruminococcus sp. | reverse complement strand
AGTGCAGAAAATGCCTTGAAAAACGGATAGAATCCGCAGGATACAAGGCGGTTACGGATATCGGCGACGTTAAAAGGCTCCCTTGACAGTGCTTTGAAAATATGCTATACTATGGAAGAAAAAACTTAGGAGCCACAGACATGGAAAATGAGAATTTCAGCAGGCTTTTTGATATAGCGGAAAAAAATATGCAGCTGTCAGGAAGAAGCTTTACCGTTCCGAAGGCTGCATTTTTATATTCTGTCAGTGTTTACCCCTCTGAAGCGGATATTCTTGAACTTATGGAAATAAATGCTTCACGTGAGGAATTTGCCCATATTGCCTGCAATGTTCTGTCGGGGCATTTTGCAGATGAAGACAGAATGGCACAGCTTATGGAATATGCTGCGCTTCCCGAAAGAGAATATAGGGAAAAGGTCATATCACAGCTTCTTCCCTCAGACAGAATAATAAGAAACTTTCCCCATTCTGCGGAGGAACGGAAGAAACCCTCTTTCCGTGAACGCCTTATGCAGGTGCTTTTCCCGGTTTATAAAAAGCTTCCGTCAGGAGTCAGGAATTTCATCAGAAAAACAATGGGAGCAGGTGAATGATGAAACACATTTATGCCCGTATATCAGCATTTCCGGAAAAAATATCAGCTGTACTCAGCGGCTGTTCATATGTTTCCGAGGAAACTGATTCTGAAAAAATGCAGGCAGGTTCGGTGTATTTTGACATCGCAAAGGGCAAAAAATCACATATTTATCCTGTTCTCAGAAAGGCTGGAGTGCAGATCGCAGTTTTTCTGGAAAAGGATTTCCATGAAAGAATAGCTTTTCCTCAGAATTACACTGATGAACAGGTGCTTGAAGCAATTGACGCTGTGGGTTCAGCTGTTTCCTTTGCATCTCTTATTATTGCGGAGGATGAATCTTCTCTGAGTGCCCTTGAAAATATCTGCACTGAAGGGAAAATCTCCTGCCCTGCCTGCAGGGTATTGTCTGAAAGCACGCTTCTCAGTGAACTTTGCAGTATCTCAAAGGAAGAGGGAACCGTTTCCAGTACAGAAATAACCCAGATGGCAGTTCTTACCGCAAGAAATGACGATATAATGAGGTCACTTCCATATATAGAAAAATTCATGCCCTTTATAAAGGAGCTTGTTGTGTGCTGTCCTCCGTCGAACGCAGAGCCTTTCAGAGAAGAATACAAGGGCAGACTGAAACTTTCATTTATAACAGATGATGAGCTTTTAAAGGGAGAAAAGCTTCCGGAGGATCACCAGGCAAGGAACTTTTTTCTCAGGTGCCGTCTTATGGAAAGCGAAATACTGAAAGATGTTTTCATAATGACAGATGATGATTACCGTCCCATGAAACCGCTGACAGAAGAGGTCTTTCTGAAAGAGGGCAGGTACAGGGCGTATTATTTCTACGATCTGGAGAAATGGCAGGGAACATACAATAATTACACCAGCTTTGACAAGGGCGCATTCAGAACAAAGGATTTCCTTCGAAAAGAGGGTTACCCGACGCTTCAGTATTCCTCCCACCAGCCTCAGATAATAGATAAGAGAATTTTCAGAGAAATGCTCCGTACTCATAAGGGAATCGAGAATAATCCATATGATGAATGGAGTACCTATTTCAATTACGGCTTTTACCATTATCCGGATAAATTCCTGCCCTGTGAAAGCGTTTCAATGTGCTGGCCGGGAGATCTTGCAAGCTGGGATATCCGCCATGTTCCGAAAGAGTATCTCTTTGAAAATTATTATGAGGAGCTTTACGGCGAGGGACAGATATTTGAGGGCTTTTCAAAGACACTGAATGAAAATACGGAAACCGAAAACTTTAAAAAGGCAGAAATTTACAGGGAAAAAGCTCTCAAACAGCTTAAAGACAGGAAGATATTTGAGGATTACCAGAGGGAATATTCTGAAAAAACAGGCGAATATCCTTCCGCTGTGATTTTTTTCAGCGAAAGGCAAAATGAACTGGCTCTCAGTCTTCCGTCATATATAAGGCTTTCGGCGGATTCATGGACACGCATTCCTGTGGCAATTGACGGAGCAGTCTATGAAAAATATGCTGACAGCGATATGTTTATATCATATCATTATGTGAACGGTATGGGAGTGCCTGTTCTGAATTCTCCTGAAATTCCCATAAAAAAAGGCGATAAAAGGCTTATGCTTCCTGTCCGTTCCCCAAAGGAGGAAATCCGCTGTCCTTCATTTATGATGAAGGTAATTCTCAAAAGCGGCGGCAGACAGGAGAGCCTTCAGAAAAGTATACAGCTTTCGCTTGTGACATCAGATGAGGTGAATTATGTTTAAAGAGGCAGTAAGCAGACTGAAAAAGCATCAGTTTTTATTTGAAGAGCTTGTAAAGCGTGATTTTAAAAAGAAGTACAAGCGTACCGTTCTGGGAATGCTGTGGAGCGTTCTTTCGCCGCTTTTTCAGCTTCTTGTAATGAGCATAGTGTTTACAAAGCTTTTCGGCAGAGGTATGGAGCATTACACGATCTACCTGTTTTCGGGAAATCTGCTTTTTGCATTTTTCAAGGAATCCACCACCAGCGGAATGCACTCCCT
>JBJERG010000318.1:0-13077 GCA_051882155.1 Ruminococcus sp. | reverse complement strand
CGATCTGATTGACAGAGATAGATTTGAGCAAAAACATAAATCTTGAAGATCTTACAATTTCAAAAAACAATTTGTCCGAAATTAATATCAGCAATAACATAAATCTGGAATCCCTTAGTCTGTCAGAAAATAATATATCCAGTGTAGATATAAGCAAAAATGTAAATCTGGAATATCTGGATATAAGCAGTACCAGCATCAGCAATATCAACCTGAGCCGATGCCCGAATCTCACATTTCTTGACTGCAGCGAAACGCCTGTAACCTCTCTTGATCTGTCAGCTGTTCCTCTGCTTGAATATATTGACATATACAAGTGCAATATGGGGGCTCTTGATATTTCTAAAAATACTGCGCTGAAACAGATATATGCCCGTGAAGCAGGACTGACAGAACTTGACCTTTCCGGACACCCTGCCCTTGAAACAGCTGAGCTTCTTTATAATGAAATACCTGTTATAGATACATCAAACTGTCCCGCCCTTCGACATCTGTACGTTAACAAAAACCCCATAACAGTTCTTGATGTGACAAATTCTCCTAAGCTTGAGATTCTGTCATTCAGTCAGTGCGACGGCATAACCGAAATAGATGTTTCAAAAAATACGGCACTCCGGCAGATTGTCACAAATAATGTAATAGACAAGCTTGATGTAACGAACAATCCGAAGCTGCAGTGGCTTGACTGCCGTGGTACCAAAATTACTGAGCTTGACCTCTCAAACAATAAAGAATTAAACACACTGCTTATTGATAGCTGCAGCAAGCTTACAAATATTGATCTTTCAAACAATCCTCTGCTTGAAACTCTCTGGTGTTCAAGCTGCAATCTGCCATTTATGAATCTTGACTCTCAGACAGCTGTAACAGACTTCCGCAAGCCGTCAGGAATATCGTCTGCAAATATTAAAGGTGAAACCTTTGACATGGCGCAGTTTCCGGAGGGATTTGACATATCCCGTGTGACAGGTGTTCAGAATGCTGTCCTTGACGGTACAGTCCTCACCGTAACAAATCCTCGTAAGCCAATAGAATACACCTATAACGCAGGCGGCGCCGTTGGAGAAATAACTTATAAAATCAGCATAAGTTCCGTGGAACTTACCTCCGCTCTTGCAAGGGATATTCCTCCGCAGGAATATACAGGAAGTGAAGTTTGTCCTTTTCCGGAGCTTTACTGCGGCGAGGAACAGATAACGGCAATAAATAAGGAATACAATAACAATATTGAAATCGGAACTGCATCTGTAACAGTTACCATGAACGAAGCCGCCACACTTTATAAAGGCTCAGTCACTCTGGAATTTGAAATTGTAAAGGCAACTCCGGAATATGAAGTTCCCACAGGCTTATCAGCTACAGCAGGTCAGAAACTTGGAACTATTGAACTTCCCAAGGGTTTCTCCTGGGAAGAGCCTGATACTGTTTTAGACAGTGCAGGAACAGTCACAGCCACTGTTACATACGCTCCCGAGGACACAGAGCATTACAAAACCGTAAGCGGCATTGAGGTTTCAGTAACGGTCAGCGAGCCTTTGAAGGGTGATGTAAACATGGACGGCAGGACAGATATTGCAGACGCTGCCCTTATTCTGAAATGCTATGCAGAAATAAGTGCAGGAAAGGATTTTGCATTCAGTGACGATCAGACTGCAAATGAAAAAATGCTTATACTTGCCGATGTAAACGAAGACGACTCCATAGATATTGCCGACGCAAAGCTTGTACTTATGTATTATGCAAAGATTGGCGCAGGTATCGAAACATCCTGGGAAGAAATCCTTAAATAAACAAAAAGACTGCCTTACCTTTTATCGGTGAGGCAGTCTTTATTATATATATATGTTAGTCAGCAAGAACTGGTATTTCAGCAAATACCTTTACGCCGGCAGCTTCAAGAGCCTTTGCAAAAGAATCGGATATTTTGTTATTGCAGCAGCTTACAATGCAGCCGCCCTCAGCAGTTTTTTCAACCTCAATGCCAGCCGATTTTGCAGCGTCTGCATATACGTCAGCACTGCATACAGCTGTACGGTAGAATCTTGGTGCGCAGAATGCGTCCATTCCTGCAATGAAATCTGTATTGTCAGAGGGTTCCCATTCATGTGATGTAACAGTATGCTCAGCCTTTACGCAGTCAATAATATCACCCAGAACTGCACTGGCAGTAGGAAGCTTACCTGCACCTCTGCCGTAGAACATTGTCTTGTCAAAGCCGTCGCCCCAGACCATTACAGCATTGAATACGCCGTCCACATGGGAAATAAGGCTTTCGCCGGGAACAGCCATAGGCATTACTGTGGAAAGGATTCTGCCGTCCTCCAGACGCTTTGTGCTTCCGATAAGCTTTACAGCACAGCCCATTGCTTCTGCAAGCTCAACATCTTCCAGAGTGATATCACGGATACCCTTTGTATAAACGCTATCCGGGTAAACGTGCTTTCCGAAGATAAGTGAAGCCAGAATGCACACCTTGCGGCAGGCGTCTGCACCGTCAACGTCAGCAGAGGGGTCTTTTTCAGCATAGCCAAGCTCCTGAGCCAGCTTCAGAGCCTCTTCAAAGCCCATTTTGTCGCAGAACATCTTTTCAAGAATAAAGTTTGTAGTGCCGTTAAGAATGCCTGCAGCTGCGGAAATATCATTTCCTGCAAGACAGGTGTGAAGCGGACGAATGATGGGAATAGCACCGCCTACGCTTGCTTCAAAGAAGAAGTTGCAGTCATTCTTCTTAGCGATCTGAAGCAGAATGTCGCCTTTCTCAGCCACCAGCTGTTTATTTGATGTGGAAACGCTCTTGCCTGCCTCCAGACAGCTGCTTACAAACTGGAATGCCGGATTTACACCGCCCATACATTCAGCAACATAGCAGACCTCAGGGTCATTGAGAATTACGCTGATATCATGAACTACCTTGTCTGCATAAGGATCGCCCGGGAATTCACGGAGATCCAGAATATATTTAACATCAAGCTCTGTGCCTGTGTTTTTCTCGATTTTTTCCTTATTCTTGTAGAACAGTTCAACCACGCCTGAACCAACTACGCCGTATCCTAAAACAGCAATTTTTTTCATAGTTTTATTTCCTCCAAAATTTATTCGCCGGACAGCAGCCTTACTTCCACGACGCCCTGTACGCTGCGCAGTGCGTTTGTAATTTCCACCGGATTTGTAGTGCCGTCACCGCATTGCAGAGAAATGCTGACCGCTGCCACGCCGTCCACCGGAATGCTCTGATTCACAGTGAGAATATTGGCGTGAAGACTGTGAAGTCTGGTCAGCACATTGGAAAGTACACCGCTTTTATCCCGCAATACTGCGGAAAGATTGACTATACGCTGAGTCATTTTGTCGTCGTATGCAAATACATAATCACGGTACTTGTAAAATGCACTTCTGGAAATGCCCACGTGCTTACAGGCTGCTGCAAAGCTTTTTTCCGTTCTGTCAGCAACAAGCTTCTTTACCTCCAGTACCTTGCCGAATATCTCCGGCAGCACAGAGGTGTCTACAACGATAAACTGTGATTGCATAGGCTTTTTCATTCTCCTGATGCCAATGGCATAAGGCTCCTTTCTGTGCATAATACCGCCGCACTGCATTTGTGCGTCCGCATAGGAAGTACAATTGTACTTACTTAACTATACTACTATACCACGATTTCGCCCTTTTGTCAAGCATTCGCAGACAGAAAAAGCGGTTTTGACGCTTTTGGCGTACATACCGCTTTTAAAGTGCATTTTATCATGCAATGTGACATATAAGGCAATATTCATTCATTTTGTTATGCCCTCGCTGCTTCTCATAACGTCCGCCACATCGCTTATGGTAACATACGCCTTCGGGTCGGCGGCAAGGACGATATTTCTCATTTTTGCAATCTGAAAACGGTTCACCACAAAGTATATTACAGTTTTCTCCGCATTGGAATAACCTCCGGTGGCGGCGATCTTTGTAGTACCGCATTCAAATGCTTCCACAAGAGCCTTGCTTATTTCATCAGCCTTGTCGGTGATTATCATAACGGACTTTGACCTGTCAAATCCCTCAACAATGAAGTCAACAGTTTTAAGTCCTGCCGCATATGCAACGATAGAGTACAGCGGAAGTATCCAGCTTTCTATGACAAAGCCGCAGATTATGTAGAGAATAACGTTGTATATCATAACAAAGGTGCCTACTGTAATTCCCAGCTTCTTCGCAAACATAACAGCCAGGACGTCAATTCCGTCAAGGGCACCGCCGGAACGTATGGTAAGACCGCTTCCCACGCCTGATATTATTCCGCCGAACAGAGCACACAGAAGCAGATCTTCACCTGCCAGCGGTGACGCCATGCTCACATCAACAGGCAGAACGTCAGTTATGAGCCACGAGCATACCGAATAGACAGTTACCGTAAACAGGGAATACACAGTAAATAATACACCCTGTTTCTTCAGACCGAAGGCAAATATGGGTATATTCAGAATCAGCAGAAACAGCGAAAGGCTCATAAAATCCGGCGTTATCTGGGAAAGCAGAATGGAAGTTCCGGAAATGCCGCTGTCGTAAAGTTTTACCGGCGCAAGGAATATTGTTACGCCAAAGGCATTTACACAGCCTGCAATGAAAAGTGCCAGGAAATTCCGTATGCGAAGCTTTTTCAGTTCAGATATAATTGTATTCTTATTCATGGCAGTCCTTTCTCAACGAATTTATTCACCAAGTGCGTCAAGGTGGCGTCTGTATCTTTTTGGTATATTTAAACCTACCAGCATACCCATTTCATTGAGGGTATCAGATATTACCCTGAAACCGTCTTTATAGAATTCACCAATTCTCTTTTTCCGGTCAGAGATTCCCTTGTAATCTGGAGGACACACAAAGGTCCAGTCAGCACCGGTGCTGTCAAGTACAATGCGAAAGAATTTGTCTATGTCCGTATCTTTGAATCCTGTTTTCATAAGAAGAATATAATGCGGTGCGCTTTCGTCAGCCACACCTGCAACTGCCGTTTCTCCGTCAAATGAAACAAGCACCAGCAGCGGCGAATCCTCTGAAACCGCATTTTTTACAGAAGCCTTATCGGGATAATAAATGAAATTCATTGTATGCCTCCTTAAATATAAAAAATCAACGTCCCATGGCGAAAGAGCATTTCTTGCCGAAGGACGCTGATTCTGGCACCGCTTGGGGGAATCGAACCCTCAACTAACCCTTAGGAGGGGTTTGTTATATCCATTTAACTAAAGCGGCATATTATTGTACGATAAAAAACCGTACAATAATTATTATACACTATTCAGAAAACAATTGCAAGTGTTTTTTTTGAAAAATTATGCCTCCACGCCGTATTCCTTACGATATGCCAGCATAGCGTCAAGATATTCCGCAAAGGGAATAACACCGTCCCTGATAGCCTTGATAATGTCGTCCATTGTAACAATTGCAAATACCTTTACGCCGTACTTGCTGTATGCGTCCTGTACAGCGGAATTATTGCTGCCCAGAGCCTTTTCCATGCGGTCAACTGTGATTACCATGCCTGTTATGTCAACATCAGCTGCATCTTTCAGCTTAGGATAAACCTCTGCAAGTGCCTTGCCGGAGGTCATAACATCTTCAATGATAACAACCTTTTCGCCGTCCTCCAGAGCCTTTCCAACGAACATACCGCCCTCGCCGTGGTCCTTTACTTCCTTGCGGTCGAAGCAGTAGTTTACCTCGGTGTCATACTCATTTGCAAGAGCAACAGCCGCACTTACAGACAGCGGAATTCCCTTGTATGCAGGGCCAAAGAGAGTCTGTACTTCAATGCCGTTTTCCTTAATGCAGGCTGCATAATATTTGCCCAGCTGTGCAAGCTGCTTGCCTGTCTTGTAGTTGCCTGTGTTGATGAAGTAGGGAGCGATTCTGCCGCTTTTCAGAGTAAATGAACCAAATGTCAGCACTCCGCAGTCCACCATAAACTTAATAAATTCTTCTTTGTAAGTCATTTTTTAACGTCCTTTCAAATATTGTTTATTCTATTGAATCAAGCTCACGCTGCCATATGGTCACGCAGGCGTCGCTGGGCATTCTCCAGTCACCTCTGGGTGAAAGGGTAACACTTCCCACCTTGGGGCCGTCCGGAAGACATGAACGCTTGAACTGCTGTGAGAAAAATCTCCAGTAGAATTTCCTGAGCCATTTCAGAATAGTTGCCTTGTCATAAACGCCCTCAAAGGCAGTGCAGGCAAGACGGTATATCTTCTTCGGAGCAAATCCGAAACGGATAATATAATACAGGAAGAAATCATGCAGCTCATAGGGACCTACAATATCCTCAGTTTTCTGAGCAATTGTACCGTCCTTTTCCGGAGGAAGAAGTTCGGGGCTTACGGGCGTATCCAGAACGTCAAGGAGAATGTCGGAAAGTTCCTTTTCAGTATGTGAAGCTTCATACGCAACAAGATGCCGCACCAGTGTTTTTGGAATGGAGGCATTTACGCCGTACATACTCATGTGGTCACCGTTATATGTTGCCCAGCCAAGAGCAAGCTCCGACAAGTCACCTGTGCCGATTACTATTCCTCCGCACTGGTTTGCAATATCCATGAGAACCTGTGTTCTCTCTCTTGCCTGTGAATTTTCATAGGTAACATCATGCTTTTCCGGGTCATGTCCGATATCATTGAAATGCTGCATTACGCTGTCCGCAATACGTACCTCACGGAGAGTCGCACCATAGGACTTTGCAAGTCGGCAGGCATTGTTGTAAGTGCGGTCTGTTGTGCCGAAACAGGGCATTGTCACAGCGATAATTCCGCTTCTGTCAAGACCCAGCATATCAAAGGCGTGAGCCATTACAATAAGTGCAAGGGTGCTGTCCAGTCCGCCGGAAAGTCCCACAACAGCTGTTTTGCAGCCGATATGGCGCAGTCTTGTCATAAGTCCCACAGACTGAATTGTGAGTATCTCCTCACAGTTCTTTTCAAGAGCCGATATGTCTGACGGCACAAAGGGTTTCTTTGCAAATGTGCGGTCAAGCTTTGTATCGGTAACATTCATATCAAATGTGTTTATGGTATAATTATGGTCTTCATATTTCCATGTGTTGCTTCTCTTACGGTCACCGAGTATTCTGTACACGTCAACATCAGCAGTGCAAAGTCCGCCTGCAAACAGCTTTGATTCAGAGAGTACCGAGCCGTTTTCTGCAATAATGTTATGCCCTGCAAAGACCATATCGGTTGTGGATTCACCGATTCCTGCATCTGCATAGGCATAGGCACATATAAGACTGCCTGACTTTGCCTTTACAATAGTTCTTCTGTAGTCAGATTTTCCTATCATTTCATCACTTGCGGAAAGATTGAAGATGATCGCAGCACCTGCACTGACGTGCTTTACAGAGGGCGTATCGCCGACCCACAGGTCTTCGCAGATTTCCACAGCAAAGCTGAAGCCGGGCATATTCTCACATTCAAAAATCTGATTCGTTCCGAATGTGACTGTCTTCCCGTCAATAATGGTATCAAACCGGGATTCAAACCCTTCGGCAAAATACCTTGCTTCATAGAATTCGCTGTAATTCGGGATATTTGTCTTAGGGACTATCCCGAGAATTTCTCCCTTGAATATCACAGCGGCGCAGTTATAAAGCTTGCCCATATAAGCAAAGGGCAGTCCCACTATGGAAATAATTTCCATAAGGGCAGTTTCATTTACTATTCTCAGCAGATTATCCTCAGCTGAATTTAAAAGTGCCGATTGAAAAAACAAATCACCGCAGGTGTAGCCTGTAAGTGAAAGCTCCGGAAAGCACACTATTTTTACACCCTTTGAATACGCCTCTTTTATCATGTCAATGATCTTATCTGCATTATAACCGCAGTCCGCCACACGCAAAGGCGGAGTTCCGCAGGCAATTTTGACAAATCCGTCCTTCATGTTTTTCCTCCTTACAGCAGAAAATAAATATACAGTTATTATATCATAAAATCGAAGATTTTGTGATATAATTGCCCGATATGCAGGGAGCAAATCTCTGATTTGCGTATCTGCAAGGGCATTAAAATAAATTATAATAAATGCTTTGCATTTATTATATCTCAAAACCAGAAATTATTCAAGTGTATCGCTTACGTAAGGAGTAACCGCTTTTATAAGCCTTGATATGCTCCTGCCAACTGATGCGTGTTCCAGGTGAACTGTAATATCCGCATATTCCTCATAATAGGGTCTGCGCTGTTCAAAAAGCTCTCTCAGAGTCCGGCAGTTCCTGCATACAACGCCTCTTGCAATGAGATTTCCCACACGTGATTCAATATCCTCAAGGGAATAGCAGAGATATATCACTTTTCCCAGAGTTTTAAGATGCTCCATGCCGTTTCTGCTGTATACAGCACTTCCGCCTGTTGCGATAACTGTTTTATCTGCATTGACCTGACTGAGAATTTCTCCCTCCGCCTTAATAAATCCTTCAACGCCCAGTTCCTCTATCAGCTTTTTCAAAGGCTTGTTGTAATGATTCATAATCAGATTGTCAGTATCCACGTATTTATATCCGATGTTTTCGGCAAGGATACGCCCAAGGGTGCTTTTTCCGGAACCGGGCATACCTATCATAATAAAGCTGTTCATGGGCAACACTCCTTTTTACTAATTATAACACTTTACGGCTTTTTTTGCAATAGGCTTTACAAAGCTTAAAAAAACCGTCAGAAAATTTTTTCTTTGTATGGAAAAAACTGCCGTGACGCCTGCTGATTAGAATACCCTTTTATGGGAATACTTTCTGTAACAAGGCAGAGGAGGTTCTGTGATATGGCATTTCAGAAGGTTATGATATCCGGAGTAAATACATCGGAGCTTACGGTACTTCAGGAAAAGGAAAAAATGGAGCTGCTCCGTGAGATAAAGGAAACCGGCAGCAAGGAAGCAAGGGATAAGCTGATAAAAGGCAACCTCAGACTGGTGTTAAGCGTCGTTCAGCGTTTCACAGGCAGAGGAGAGGAAGCAGATGATCTGTTTCAGGTAGGCGTGGTAGGTCTTATAAAGGCTATAAATAACTTTGACCTTACAAAGGAAGTGCGTTTTTCCACCTACTGCGTACCTATGATAAGTGGAGAACTAAGGCGGTATCTGCGTGATTTCAACCAGATAAAGGTCAGCCGTTCCCTCAGGGATCTTGCATACAAGGCAATGCAGGCGAAGGAAGCTCTCACCGGGAAACTGCTGAGAGAGCCGAATGTATCCGAAATCGCTGAGGAGATCGGAGCTAAACGGGAGGACGTAGTAATAGCCCTTGAAAGCGTGACAGATCCTGTATCTCTTTATGAGCCTGTGTATTCCGATTCCGGAGATACCCTCTATGTACTGGATCAGATAAGCGACAAGAACGGAATTGAAAACAGACTGGGAGAGCTTTCATTCCGTGACGCAGTGCAGAGTCTTGGTGAACGTGAAAAAAAGATCCTCTACCTGCGTTTCTTCCAGGGAAAAACACAGATAGAGGTGGCAGATGAAATAGGCATTTCTCAGGCTCAGGTATCACGCCTTGAAAAGGGCGCTCTGAGAAAAATCAAGGAATCGGTATAAAAAAACAGACTGCTGTCTTTACCTTAAAAGACAGCAGTTTTTCAGTTTTATCTGAACTGATTTATATCTGGCCTGTATTTAAAGCCTGCCTTTTCAAGCTTTTCGAGGATGTCCTCTTTCTGAAGGCACATTGCCCTGCACAGTTCATCAAATGACGGGTATGTATCTCTGAGTTTTGTATTTATCACGCTCATAAGCATAACGGGATCCTTCGGAAGGTCCATACATTTCATCTCCTTTCAGAAATATTCATATCAGTATATCATATATAAAAAATATTGTCAACCAATTTTTGCAATATGTTGCAATTTCACAAAATATGTGCTATAATGAATACAGAGTATTCATTATAATTTATTTTAAAGCCCTTGCAGATACGCAAATCAGAGATTTGCTCCCTGCATATCGGGCGATTATAGCACAAAATCTTCGATTTTATGCTATAATGAATAATAAACAGTGCAAACGGAGGTGAAAAGGTGAAGATAAAGGAGTCTGCGGAAAATTATCTTGAAACTATTCTTATTCTGAAAAAAAGAATGGGCGAGGTTCGTTCAATTGATATAGTAAACGAGCTTTCCTATTCAAAGCCAAGCGTCAGTATAGCTATGAAAAATCTTCGTGAAAACGGATTTGTAATTGTAAATAAGGACGGCTACATAAATCTTACCGAAAAGGGAAGAGAGATAGCTGAAACTATGTATGAACGCCACACCATAATATCAAACTGGCTTATGTTTCTGGGAGTTGACGAGGGTACAGCCATTGAGGACGCCTGCCGCATTGAACACGTGATAAGCGCAGAAAGCTTTGAAGCTCTGAAAAAACACGTATACGAAAATGAAGAGCTTTGTTAGTAAAAGGACTTTTTTTAATACAGCACTTGAATTTTTCCGGCAAAAATGGTATAATTATTTCAATCTATAATCAGGAGGCATTTTACCAATGAAAGAAATCAGCTCAAATGCAAAAATAGAAACTAAATGTCTGCACGCCGGATATACTCCGGAGAATGGCGCTCCGGGAGTTATGCCCATTGTGCAGAGTACAACATATCGTTTTGATTCAACAGAACACGTGGCAGCACTCTTTGATATGCCTACAGAATGTATGTATTCACGCTTTGCAAATCCTACCTGCGATGCAGTGGAAAAGAAAATTGCAGCCCTTGAAGGCGGCTCCGGTGCAATGCTTACCTCAAGCGGACAGGCTGCGTCGCTTTTAGCTATACTGAATCTTTGCAGTGCAGGGGACAGCTTTGTTGCAGTAACTACAATATACGGCGGTACAGTTAATCTGTTCGGTGTTACACTGAAAAAGCTGGGCATTGAATGTATATGGGTAGAGCCTGATGCGACTGATGATGAGATAAGAAGCGCATTCAAGCCCAATACAAAGGCACTCTTCGGAGAAACAATTGCCAATCCGGCACTTAATGTATTTGATATAGAGCGTTTTGCAGGTCTTGCCCATGAGCAGGGCGTTCCGCTTATTGTAGATAATACATTTGCAACTCCCGTGCTTTGCAGACCCTTTGAATTCGGTGCTGATATCATCGTACATTCCACAACAAAGTATATGGACGGTCATGCTGTACAGGGCGGTGGAGTAATTGTTGACAGCGGAAAATTTGACTGGGCAGCCAGCGGAAAATTCCCTGATTTCACAAAGCCGGACGAAAGCTATCACGGCGTTGTATACACAAGAGATTTCGGAAACATGGCTTATATCATCAAGGCAAGAATGCAGCTTATGCGTGATTTCGGCTGCTATCCTGCTGCAAATTCAGCATTTCTGCTGAATCTCGGACTGGAAACTCTGCCGGTGCGCATGGAACGCTACTGCAAAAATGCAAAAAAGGTAGCACAGTTCCTGACAGAATCAGACAAGATAAATTTTGTAACATATCCGGGACTTGAAACAGACAAGAACCATGAGCTTGCAAAAAAATATCTCCCGAAGGGTACCTGCGGCGTTATTTCATTCTCCATTAAGGGCGGCAGACCGGCGGCAGTTCGATTTATGGACGCACTGGAGCTGGCAAGCATTGAAGTCCATGTTGCCGATATACGCACCTGTGTACTTCATCCCGCTTCTGCAACACATCGTCAGCTTACTGAGGAACAGCTTGCGGCAGCAGGAATTGACGGCGGTCTTATCCGCCTGTCAGTGGGTCTTGAAAATGTGGAGGATATTATTGCCGACGTAAAACAGGCTCTGGAAAAGGTTTGATCATACAGCTTGGTTGTTTTGACGGAAAAAGTCCCTCGTCTTTTATCAGATGAGGGATTTTATGCAATGTATTGCAGAAAGGACGGAATAAAATATGCTGCTGCGTGAGCTTTTTGCAATGAACTTAGGAGATCATTTATCTTCACTGAACGGTGAAATATTCAGACTTATGATCTCTCATTATAATCATAAAGCTATGGGCGCAGATGCAGGAAAGGTGTTTTTTGATAATATTATGAATGGTCCTTTATACACAATGAGCGGAGAATTATTCCGGGTTATGATATCACATCTGAATCACAGGGCGGTCTGTATGAACACAGAGAGAAACATTGTAATAACCTGTGATCTTATACTTGAGGAGGATACGTCGCCTCAGGACGAATATGCACTCTTCTGCTATCTTTACGGAAGAGAGAAGGAAAGCGGGCTTCTGCCGTATTACATTATGAATGAGCATTCGCCGGAATATGAAAATATAAAATCAAAGTACGGCGACAGAATAATTCCCTATTCAAGAGAAAACCACAGAGGCTTTGCTGTGAAGCTCTTAAAGCTTCTGGCGCATACAAAGTTCATATGTAGCGGATTTCAGGTGATGCACGCCCTTAATATCGGACTTACGGACGCTGTTAAGAAAAGTCCCTATGTTTATCTGATATTCACTCAGCATGGTGTAAATTTCTTCAAGGATAATTTTATATCCCAGTCTGCCTACAGTTCTTTTCTGTTTGACAGGATAATGATAAGCAATGACTTTGAGAAGAATCTGTTTATTGAAAGAGGCTGCTATGATGAAAAGGCTCTCATAAAAAACGGACTTTTCAGATGGGATCTGCTCAGTGCGGAAAATGCTGAATCAGAAAAGAGCATATTCATTTACTTCACCCACAGGCGTTATCTGAAGGATATGGAAAACATTGAAGAGAGCGTCTATGTGAAAGCCATAACAGGACTTCTGAAGGATGAGCGTTTCACAAGGCTTGTGAAGGAAAAGGGATATACGGTAAAGGTGGCTGTTCATCATACGGTGCTGTCTGTCTGCGGAAAGGATATTCTCGACGGAATACATATTCTGGAGGATGCGGAAATTGCAGAGGCAAAGAAGACATCTGCTATTCTGATTACAGATTATTCCTCAATGTGCTTTGAAATGTGGTTTCAGCATAAGCCTGTTATATTTATGAATATTCCTGACAGCGAGGACTGCACAGAACACGGTCACAAAACAGATCTTCCTGCACCCTATGAGGGAAAAGAGGATTATATTTTCAATGTTGTTGA
>JBJERG010000317.1:0-2598 GCA_051882155.1 Ruminococcus sp. | reverse complement strand
AGTTACCTCCATACTGTCAAAATCAAATTCACCTTCTGCGACAACAGGTACATTTTCTTCTGATGAAATAACAGCCTGAATCTCCTCAGCAAAAGCTGTAGGTGCAGCAGAAAAAATCATTGATGAAGCAGTTGCAAAAGCAAAAAGTGCAGCTGCGGTTCTTTTAAAATTTCTCTTCATAATTCCCAGATCCTTTCAAATTTATTAACTTATTCCCATGAAAAACCTGCAGCATATGTCATAATCAAATCGCTGCAATACGTAATTATTATACAATATTTATAATAAGTTGTCAAGTCTTTACGGTACATTTGATGAGCTTTATTTGTAAACATTTCTGCTAAATATATATAAAAAAACTGCCGCAAAAATTGCAGCAGTTGTCAGTTATCAGCCTATTAAATTACTGGAAGTAACTTCCGGTTCGTTTGTACTTTCCGGAATGGCAGCGTCAGTAGGATTCTCAGAAGAAGGTTCGCTGCCTGTATCACCCGGTGAATTTGATTCTGCATTTGCAAGTGTAATGATAAAACCGTCGGTATTATTGCCGGAAACGCTGTATACAGCATCCTTTGGAATAGTAACGTTTGTATCACCTGAAGATTCTGCGGGAACATAGAAGATACTGTATGATCTGTCTTCAGTATCATATTTCAGCGGTGAATTTTGTGTATAGCTTGTAAGAAACTGGAGATATTCTTCCAGACACATATCCTTTTCTTTCATAATAAGGGAGTGAGGAAGACCTACATAGCGGAAATGATGGGGCATGAATCCGACTCCTGTAGTACCGGTTTTAGTATCGGGATAACGTACTATAAAACCGTATTTCCAGCAGTTATTGAACATCCATTCATTTCTCTTTGTAAGATAAGCTACTACCTTGCCGGTGCTGGTGATAAGACCGATATCAAAGCTGTAACCGGTAACTCTTTCAGTAAGCTCATTTGTATAAAGGCTGTCGCTGCCTGTGTAAATTTCACTGGTGCTGTAAATCTGCAGGTTTACATAACCGTTGTCATTGCAGTAGCCGTCGAACAGGTCAGATATAGGCTGTGCCATTTCCGGGTTGATTTTCAGAGCTGTATCTCTGGGTTTTACGTTGGAATTTGTATTTGAAGAGAAATCAACAAAGTTTGTTGTTCCGAGGAACGGACAGGTTCCGCTTACAAGAATGAGAGGGCCGTTATGTATCTGGCTCTGGGAAAGAGTGATAACCTGTGAAAACGGATCGTCTGTAGGTTCTTCTGTAGCTTCAGTCATATCCTCTGCATTTTCATTTTCTTTGTCTTCGGAAGATGCCTCAAGACTCTGCTCTTCAGAGTCACTTGCTGAAAAAGTTCCGTCAGCAGTTACAATACCCTCTGTATCGCCGGGTACGGTAGGTGAAATAATATTTCTCCATAGAAAATCAAACAGAAATATCAGAAGAATCAATCCGCACAGAAGCAGAATTATGTTAGGGAAACGAAGTCGCATTTTTGATTTAGGCGTATTAGATCTGGACATTATAATAATATCTCCTTTCGAGGATGCCGCAGCAGATTATTCCTGCTCAGCTTCTGAAACTGTTTCTGTGGTTGTTTCATCGGAAGATGAAGCAAGCTCGGTTACAATATCACCGTTTTCATCTGTAACAAGAACACCGTTTTCGTCGGTAACAATGACATAAACATCGGACGCAGTGGTTGTAACTCTGGTATCAAGATCGGTGGGCATTGCATAGGTGCCTGTTATGGTGCCGTAGATAGCAAATGCGTCCCAGATAGTATCCATATCTGTAGGAGCATGACCGGTAATAAGAACATATTCCTTGCCGTCAACAGCCTTTGCGTAGCTTGCAAGGCACTGTCTTGCCTGATCATGGAATCCTGTTTTTGCACCGATAATTGTAATACCCTTTACTTCTGAACCATACATTCTGCTGAATGCAGTGCTTTGGAGAAGAATACCGCCGGGATGCTGCTGAGTGGATGTTGTTTTATATTCCACTGTACCAAGGATCTTGCGGCATATATCGTTTTTCATGACCTCTTTCATAAGCATTGCAAGGTCCACAGCAGTGGAATAATGCTTTTCATCATAAAGACCGGTAGCATTGCAGAAGTGGGTATGGGTCATGCCAAGTTCCGCCGCTTTATCATTCATGAGGTTTACGAAGTTCTCTTCCGTTTTCGCCACGTATTCTACAAGAGCAACTGTTGCATCGGCACCGGAAGGAAGTATCATTCCATAAAGAAGATCGGTTATAGTTACTGTTTCCTGATCCTCAAAGCCTGCACGAGCCGCTTCCTGTTCAATAAGAGGGCTTATCATATCATATGTAAGAGTGTATGTTGCGTTGTAATCGGAAATATTTTCCACAGCCACAAGCAAAGTCATAAGCTTTGTCATTGATGCCGGATTCATACGCAGCTCTGCGCCTCTGTAGGCGAGAATCTGATTTGTTTCAACGTCAAGAAGCGCGGCATAATCGCTGTAAATATTTGCATTTGTAAGCTGTTTTGCATTTTCTGAAAATGTAGGATAATTCTTGCTTACATTTTTATCTTTGTCAGAGGACTCAGTGGTGTTTTTGCTGCTGTCCGGCTCTGCAAT
>JBJERG010000316.1:0-2626 GCA_051882155.1 Ruminococcus sp. | reverse complement strand
TCCCTGCATATCGGGCAATTACAGCGTATTCAAAAGAATATGCTATAATAACGTTACTATATATTCAAGGAGATATGACATGGAAACCATAATGATCGGGAAAAATTCCATACTGAGGACAGCCGCCCTTGCACCAATGGCAGGAGTTGCTGACCGTGCATACCGCATTCTCTGCAAGGAATACGGTGCTGCGGCATTAGTCAGTGAAATGGTTTCGGCAAAGGGTCTGTGCTACGGCGACTCTAAAACTGCACAGCTATGCACCATACTTGAGGAAGAACGTCCCATGGGACTGCAGCTCTTTGGCAGTGAACCTGATTTTATGGCGAAGGCTGTTACGATAGTTCAGAAATTTGAGCCTGACTGGATAGATATAAATATGGGCTGCCCTGTGCCGAAAGTTATTCATACAGGTGCCGGTTCTGCTCTTATGAAGGATATTGACCTTGCCGCAAGAGTAACAGAAGCGGCAGTAAGTACGTCGGATATTCCCGTAACGGTAAAATTCCGCACAGGCTGGGACAGTGACTGCATTAACGCTGTGGAATTTGCAAAAGCCATGGAACAGGCAGGAGCCGCTGCCATTGCGGTTCACGGAAGAACACGCACCCAGATGTACAGCGGAAAGGCTGACTGGGATATTATCAGAAAGGTAAAACAGGCAGTTTCAATTCCTGTGATCGGCAACGGTGATGTTACAGACTATGCTTCATGCAGAAAAATGTACGATGAAACAGGCTGTGACCTTGTTATGATAGGAAGAGGAAGCTACGGAAATCCCTTTGTTTTCCGTGAAATTGATTCTGCCATGAAGGGCGTTCCCTACAGTCCGCCGACACTTGAGGAGCGAATGGAAACCATGCTATATCACATAAGGCTTATTATGAAGCACAGCTTCGGAAAGCCGCCGAAGGTGGCGATACGTGACGCCAGGAAACACGCCGCATGGTATATGTCCGGCTGCTATGGCGCCGCATCCTTCCGTGCAAGGTGCTATCATCTTTCCTCTTATGAGGAAGCAAAGAAGATGGCAGAGGATTTCATAACACTGCAAAGGCAGTATGAAAGTTCAAAATAAGGAGAGATATTATGCCGTTTTATAAGATTATACTGATTGTTCTGGAACTTATGCTGTTTGCTGTATTTGTTATTCCTGTTTTTCTGGGAATAGTTAATGCAGGAAATATTGCCGGGATACTTGTATCGATGATTCTACTTCTTGCAACAATCTTCTGGGACAGATTTTACGGATTTATCCAGAATATATGCACCCACACCGGAGGAAAGATAATTGCAGTCTTTGCAGCGCTTGTGATCTGCCTTGGAACAGGCTTTGCCGCCTTTCTGTCGGTTAAGATGATAAACGCCGCCAATAACGCTCCGGATGAGCCTGTAACGGCTGTGGTGCTTGGCTGTCATGTAAAAGGTACCAAGCCGAGTCTGATGCTTACACGCCGCCTGGAAACCGCCTGTGAATACCTGAAAGAGAATCCCAATGTAAAATGCGTTGTTACAGGAGGACAGGGAACAGGTGAAGATATAACAGAAGCAGAAGCCATGAAGCAGTACCTTATGGAAAAGGGAATAGAAGGCGAACGTATACTTAAAGAGGACAGGTCTGTAAATACTGATGAAAATCTGGCATTTACAAAGGCTGTTCTGGAACAGAATGGACTAAGCAATGATATTGTAGTGATCACTGACGGATTTCATCAGTACAGAGCGAGTCTTATAGCAGAGAAACAGGGACTGAACTCATTTTCCATAAGCTGTGAAACCAGAACAGAGCTTGTACCGACCTACTGGGTAAGGGAATGGTTTGCGCTGGTAAAGGAAATATTTCTGAAGTAAAGGCAATACCGCATAAAGACTGTGCGCAAGATGTGCAGTCAGATTTTTTGTCAGATGAAACAAAAACGCAGTGAATACTTTGTGTATTCACGAGGCTTTTTGTAAAATATGACGGAAAATATACCCACAGGGCACAAGTGCAAGCAGATTGCGTGCAGAGCCGTCAGGCGTGCTTTGTGCGGTGTTGCCTTTATGCTTTTCCGGAGGTTAAACTGCTGCGGTCAGCTGTTTGTTTACTGTTCTTCTGACAGGCTCAGGGGCTTCTGAGCAGATGGAGGGAACATAGTCCTCAAATTCTTCAAACGGGGCATATTTTACGGCACCGTAGGACAGAGGATTTCTTTTATCTGCGCCCACCTTTATTTTTTCTATGTAGAATTCCCTTACGCCACGGGTTTTGCGAAGGTTCTTGTCCATGATAATGCCCGTTGCAACGGAGCGGAATCTGTTAAAGGATTTAAAAGCTTCTTCTGCCGTGTCGTAAAGGATTTCCTCCATAATTTCCGGCTTTTCGGAAAACCCCATGGAACATCCCGGTCTGACATTCAGAACCACAGGGATCTCACACATTTCAGTCATCATAATTCTGTAAGCGTATTTCATTTTTTGTCTCCTTCGGGTGTATTCTCTGATACACCATTTTTTTATAAAGGCAATACCGCACAAAGCACGCCTTACGGCTCTGCACGCAATCTGCTTGCAGCTTTTCCGTCATATTTTACAAAAAGCCTCGCTGATACACAAAGTATCAGCTGCGTTTTTTGTTTCATCTGAC
>JBJERG010000315.1:0-2637 GCA_051882155.1 Ruminococcus sp. | reverse complement strand
AAACATGACGTTCATGCTGAAAAACGGCAGCAGCGGACTTTATATGAGCCTTGAAGGTGACGCCGCAGACGGAGTGAATGTTGCTCAGCTTCCGGCAGAGGGCATTGACGCAGGAAGATCTGTCTGGAAGGTTTCTGCCGCAGGTGACGGATATTACCGTATTTACAGCTGTTCAGGCAGCGGCGAATATCTGCTTGACGTTGCAGGCAATAAAGCTGATAACGGTACAAATATCGGCATATGGAGCGATACCGACTGTGATGCACAGCTTTTCAAGTTTATCCCGAAGGATGATGGCAGCTTTGTCATAGCAGCAAAGACATCAGATGACAAAAGTGCCGTTGAGGTTGTAAGTGCATCAAATGAAATCGGTGCAAATGTACAGGAATGGGAAAGAAACGGTCACGCCTGCCAGAGCTGGTTCATTGAAAAAACGGTGAAATCCACAGACAGTTCGGAGATAGGCGATCTTAACGAGGACGGCGTCATAAATGTATTTGATATGGTACTGTTTAAGGAAATGCTTCATTCCGGACAGCAGACCCGCAGACAGCACAGGATCGCTGACGTAAATGCGGATTCAGCTGTTGATGTTAAAGATTGCCGTTCACTGAGCGAATATCTTCACGGAAAAAAATCCCTGAGTGAATCCGCTGAGGGCAGAAAGCTTTATTATGCAGTAGACCAGGCAAATAACAGTGCATTTGAGGAAAACACCAATGCAGGCTATGCCTCTGACGCTTATCTGAACTTTGAAAATAAGATAGGCAGCTTTGCAGAGTGGAAAGTAAATGTTCCGGAAAAGGGCAATTATCTCTGCACATTCAGAATTGCAAACGGCAGTGCCAATGACCGCAAGATGAAAATTGAGGTCAATAACGGCAAGGATTACTGGATACAGCCCTTCCTTTCAACTTCTGCATGGACTCAGTGGGAGGAAAGAGCCATTGTTCTTCCTCTGAACGCAGGCGACAATATTATCCGCACCACCTCCATAACAGCTGAAGGCGGTCCCAATATGGACTACATGAGAGTTGAGTGGACTGATGAACCCATTGCGGAAATATACGTTCCGGAAGAAGAACCTGATATTCCGGAAAATAACAACAGAACAATTTACATTGCAGGAGATTCCACAGTACAGACCTACCGTGCAAGCTATGCTCCGCAGCAGGGCTGGGGCGCATTTTTAGGAAATTATTTTGACGGCAATGTCAATGTTGAGAATCATGCTATTGCAGGACGAAGCTCCAAGAGCTTTTACGACAACGGAAGACTTGATACCATTCTTGAAAAGATAAGCGCAGGTGACTATCTCTTTGTACAGTTCGGCATAAACGACAGCGCTGCAAGCAATGCAGAACGTTATGCTCCCACCTGCGGTACAGTTCCCGGAACAGAGGGCAGCTTTGAATTCTACATGGCAAAATACATTGAGGGTGCAAAGGCGAAGGGTGCAACACCGGTTCTTCTTACGCCTACCCTCAGTCTGAAAAGCTATTCAAACGGCAAATTTGTTTCAAGCTATGGTAACTACACAGATTCTGTAAAGAAACTTGCAGCCTACTATAATATTCCCTATATTGAGCTTAACGGACTGATGGTGGATCATTACAATTCTGTTGGATATGATACGGCGTACACATATCATATGTGTTCCACAGGTTCAACAGACATGACTCATTTCACTGAAACAGGTGCAAATGCAGTGGCAGGACTCATTGCAGGAGCATTAAAGAAAATGGGACTTGACATTTCATCAAATATTAAATAAGATACAGGAAAGCCTGCTGCAAATAATGCGGCAGGCTTTTTTCTATGACAATACTGCTTTTATTTCACCGCAGGCAATTTTTTCACCTGACGCACCGGAAGGCTGTGTGCGAAAGTCGTCGAAACTCTTGTGGATAACAATGGTTTTGCCCACAACCTCCTGAGGAGTGAATTTGTCTGTCAGAAACGAAAGGGACGCCTTTCTTCCGGCTGCAAATAAGGGCGGAATATCTCCTGCATGAAATGGATGAGGACATTTTCCCGGATTCCAGTGTCCTTTTGTGTCTGCAAAGGGATCCTCTGAATTGCCGCTGCATGAAACGCCTTCATGAATGTGAACTGCAAATATGGCTGAACCGCATGGCATATTTTCATTGGGCAGACCTCTTACTGCAATTGAAACAGCTGTGCCTTCATCTGTTTCGGTAAAATAGGCATAACCTTTGATATTCGGATATTCGTGGGAACCTTTTATTGCTGCAATAGCAGAATTGCTGTAATATGATCTCATAATGCACCTCCGTAACATTCTATGACAACAGAATACAATTGGTACAAAAAAACTGCTGCGGAGCATATAGCATTACCGCAGCAGTTTTATTATTCATGGTTTGTCTGAGGCTTGCTGAAAATACAGATGCAAAGTATCATAATAAGCAGAATTACCGCAAAACTCATCCAGCAGGTGAGCATTGGAAGTCCTTTGTCTGCAAACATATCATAATAGCCCTTCAGATAGATTACGCATATTACGGCAGGAATGAAATATGTCATATGAATTCTTAAAAAAGAGGGAAATCTGAGTCCTGTGCCTGTATTTGCTTCCTTGATAAAACCCTTCCAGCCCCATCCGTTTTTCTTCAC
>JBJERG010000314.1:0-2647 GCA_051882155.1 Ruminococcus sp. | reverse complement strand
GTTATGATCTCTGCGTCCCACAACAGCGTTGAGTTCAACGGAATCAAGCTTTTTGCCTCTACCGGATATAAGCTTCCCGACGCTGTAGAAGAGGAAATAGAATCACTTATTCTGGATACTCCCGAAAAGGTAGAACTTAAATCCCATACTGAAATTGGAAGGATAACTGACTATACAGAGGCACAGGACGATTATATCAATTACATAGCCAGCTGCATAGACACGGATCTCGGCGGTACATATCTGGCTCTTGACTGTGCAAACGGCAGTGCCTCAGGCACAGCAAAGAAGCTTTTTGAGAAGCTGGGCGCACGTGTTGATATGCTGAGTGCAGAGCCTGACGGTACAAATATAAATGATAACTGCGGCTCAACTCATATGGAAAATCTTATGGCATATGTGGCAGAGCATGGCTGTGATGCAGGGCTTGCATTTGACGGTGACGCAGACCGCTGCCTTGCTGTTGATGAAAAGGGAAATCTTGTGGACGGCGACAAGCTTATTGCAATAGCAGCAAATTCTATGAAGAATAAAGGCAGACTGAAAAACAACACAGCTGTTGTAACTGTAATGTCCAATCTTGGATTTTTCCATTTTGCAAAGCGTGAGGGTATTGAAACAGCTGCTACAAAGGTAGGCGACCGCTATGTTCTGGAGGAAATGCTTGCCAAGGGTTATAATATCGGTGGTGAACAGAGCGGACATATCATATTCCTTGACCATGCCACAACAGGCGACGGTCAGCTTTCCGGTGCAAAGACCATTGAAACCCTCGTAAATTCAGGAAAGAAAATGAGCGAGCTGGCAGGCGTAATGGAGTCATTTCCTCAGCTTATGCTCAATGTACGCATAAAACTGGAGCACAGAACAGTCTGGAGAGAAGATGAA
The DNA here is from genome assembly GCA_051882155.1 of Ruminococcus sp. Lineage (GTDB taxonomy): Bacteria > Bacillota > Clostridia > Oscillospirales > Ruminococcaceae > Ruminococcus_C. Next base: position 1,759 of record JBJERG010000314.1, on the reverse strand, counting down.
AAGGTAAAGTCTGTCATGGCTTCATATGAAGAAAAGCTTGGCGATAACGGACGTATTCTTGTACGTGAAAGCGGAACCGAGCCGCTTATCCGTGTTATGGTTGAAGGTAAGGACGCTGTTCTTATGGAAGAGGCTTGCAGAGCTATCACAGCTGAAATAGAAGCGTATGTTCAGAGATAAGATAAAGGAGCGAGTATTTTGAGAGCAGCAAACCGGTGGGAAGAGTACCGCATACTTGATACATCTTCACAGGAAAAATTAGAAGTCTGGAATGGTGTTACGCTTATACGTCCGGACCCGCAGATCATCTGGCATACGCCAAAGAATACTGCCGAGTGGAATTATGCAGACGGACATTATACACGTTCATCAACAGGCGGCGGAAGCTGGAGCTTTTCAAAAAAGCTGCCGGAGTCATGGAAGCTTCACTATGAACCGCTGGAGCTTACCTTTAAGATACAGCCTACAGGCTTTAAGCATACGGGACTTTTTCCGGAACAGGCTGTAAACTGGGATTTTGCAGCGGAGAAAATAAAAAATGCAGGCAGACCCATATCTGTACTTAACCTTTTTGCTTATACAGGAGGTGCAACTCTTGCCTGTGCAAGGGCTGGTGCAAATGTATGCCATGTTGACGCTTCCAAGGGAATGGTTCAGTGGGCAAGAGAAAATGCAGCATTCTCCGATATGACAGATAAGCCCATCAGATGGATAGTTGACGACTGCGAAAAGTTCGTTGCCCGTGAAATACGCAGGGGCAGAAAGTATGACGCCGTGATAATGGATCCTCCAAGCTATGGCAGAGGTCCCGGCGGTGAAGTATGGAAGCTTGAGGACTGTGTGTATGACCTTGTTAAGCTTTGTGCAGGAGTTCTGAGCGATGATCCGCTGTTTTTCCTGATAAACAGCTATACGACAGGACTTTCGCCCTCTGTTATGGGATATATACTGGGAAGCGTTCTTCAGAAGAACTTTGGAGGAAATGTGACTTTTGATGAAATAGGCTTGCCGGTGGAGCAGAGTAAAATGGTTCTGCCCTGCGGAAATACCGCTATCTGGCAGAAATAATGAAAGGATACTGATAAAATGAGTGCAGAGCTTCTGGCAGAGGAACTGTATTTTCATTATACAGATGAAGAAGGCAACAGAACCTCCGATGATGTGCTGAAAGGTATAACACTTGAAATAGAGAAGGGTTCATTTACGGCAATTCTCGGGCATAACGGTTCGGGAAAGTCAACCCTTGCAAGGCTTTTTAATGGGATACTTCTTCCTGTATCCGGAAGAGTTCTGGCAAAGGGCATGGATACACGTGACGATGATAAAATATATGATATACGCCGTCACGTTGGAATGGTTTTCCAGAATCCGGATAACCAGATAGTTGCAACGATAGTTGAAGACGACGTGGCATTCGGTCCGGAGAATCTGGGACTTCCGCCTGAAGAAATAAGAAAGCGTGTTGATGATGCACTTCATGCTGTGGATATGTATGAATATCGCTTTCATGCACCGTCACAGCTTTCGGGAGGACAGAAGCAGAGGGTTGCCATTGCAGGCATTATTGCAATGAGACCTGACTGTATTATACTTGACGAACCCACTGCAATGCTTGATCCCAAGGGCAGGGAGGAGGTCATGAAGACTATTCATATGCTCAGAAGAGAATACGGCATTACAGTAGTGCTTATAACACATTACATGGACGAGGCTGTTCAGGCGGATCGTGTGATTGTAATGGAAAAGGGCGAAATAATAA
>JBJERG010000313.1:0-2657 GCA_051882155.1 Ruminococcus sp. | reverse complement strand
ACTTTAATGCTTTGCAGTTTTATAGTGTTAAAGTACAAAGGAGATAAAAGCAATGAACATGAATTTTATAAGAAAACTTCCTATTCCACGGGATCTAAAAAAGGAATTTGCTCTGCCTGAAGCAGTTGTTGAACGCAAGGCAGTGCGTGACACTGAAATAAAGAAGGTATTTACAGGCGAATCCGATAAGATGCTTCTTATTATCGGTCCTTGCTCTGCTGACAGAGAGGACGCTGTTCTTGATTACATTTGCCGTCTGGCTAAGGTTCAGGAACAGGTAAAGGACAAGCTTATAATTATCCCGAGAATTTACACAAACAAGCCCCGTACCACAGGCGAAGGCTACAAGGGCATGGTACATCAGCCTGACCCGGAAAAGAAGGAGGATATGCTGGAGGGTCTTATTGCTATGAGGCATCTCCATACAAAGGCTGTTGAAATGACAGGTCTTACCTGTGCTGATGAAATGCTGTATCCCGAAAATTACAGATATCTGTCTGATATTCTGGCATATACTGCAATAGGCGCACGTTCTGTTGAGAATCAGCAGCACAGACTTACATCAAGCGGACTCGACATTCCGGTTGGCATGAAGAATCCTACAGGCGGCGATCTTTCTGTAATGATGAATTCAATTGTTGCAGCTCAGGCGTCACATACATTCCTCTACAGAGGCTGGGAAGTCCGCACAGAGGGCAATCCTCTTGCCCATGCTATTCTCCGTGGATATGTTGATACAAACGGACGCTCACTGCCTAATTACCATTACGAGGATCTCATCTCTCTGTATGAAATTTATCATAAGAAGAATCTTGCAAACAAGGCAGTTATTGTTGATGCAAACCACGCAAACTCCGGAAAGAAATATCTGGAGCAGATCCGTATCTGCAACGAGGTTATGCACAGCTGCCGTCACAGCAACGAGATCCGTTCACTGGTCAAGGGCTTCATGATCGAAAGCTACATTGAGGACGGCTCTCAGAAGATCGGCGAAGGCGTATACGGCAAGTCAATTACTGACCCGTGCCTTGGCTGGGAAAAGAGCGAAAAGCTGATTTATCAGATTGCAGATCAGGTATAAGATCCACTTTCCGGAGGTTACATATGATGGACAGGGCATACAGTGTTCACACGCCCCATAATTTATGCAGAAATAAAACATTCACAGTAAATGTTCCCGGTTCAAAATCCATTACAAACAGAGCATTGCTTATTGCAGCCATGGCAAAGGGAAGAAGCACTCTCCGGGGCTGTCTTACAAGTGAGGACGCAGAATATTTTATCAGATGTCTAAAGGACCTGGGCTTTCAAACAGAGGAATCTCCGGACGGAAGGCTTGGCAGTGACATAACCATAGCAGGAGCGGGCGGAGATATTCCCAATAAAAAGGCTGAGATATATGTGGGCAGTGCAGGTACTGCCGCAAGGTTCTTAGTTGCCATGCTTGCCCTTTCAGAGGGAGAATATACTGTAAATTCCTCTGAACAGATGAAAAAACGTCCCATGGAGCCTCTTATTGATTCTCTCAGAAGTGCAGGCGCTGATGTTAAGTGCCTTGAAAAAGAGGGATACTTTCCTCTTCATATCACAGGGGCAAAGGCACTGGGACAGACGCCCTGCCGCTTTTCAGTGAATATTGACAAAAGCTCTCAGTTTCTGAGCGCTCTTCTCATTGCGGCAGGTACTCTCGAAAAAAAAGCAGAGATCAGTGTTCATGGAACACATGGTCTTAGCTATGTAGACCTTACGGCTGAAATGATGAAGGCCTTCGGCGTACAGGCTAAAAAGAAAACCTGTAACAATGAAATACGCTATGAATTCACAGGAACAGACCGCTATAAAGCTACAGATTATTTGGTAGAGCCTGATATGTCTGCGGCGGCATATTTTTACGCTATGGCGGCGGTTCTTGGAGTAAGCGTTTGCGTAGAAGGCGTAACTGACAATATGCTCCAGGGTGACACTGAATTTCTGAACCTTCTTGTAAAGATGGGCTGTACCTCATCAGTTTCACCGGACAGCGGATATATAACCGTAAAAGGTCCTGAAAACGGAAAACTTAAGGGAGGCTTCACAGCAGATATGTCAGCCTTTTCAGACCAGGCGCTGACCCTTGCGGCAATTGCTCCTTTTGCGGACGCACCTGTCACCATAACAGGAATAGGTCATATCAGACTTCAGGAATGCGACAGAATAAATGCCATATCTCAGAATCTTCGTACTCTTGGAATTGAAACGGAGGAGCATGAGGAAAGCATCACCATTTACCCGGGAACGCCCTGTGCCGGCGATATAGAAACCTTCGACGACCACAGAGTTGCAATGTCCTTTGCTCTTACAGGTCTGAGGACGGAAGGCATAAGAATAATCAATCCGGACTGCTGCAAAAAAACCTTCAGAGAATATTTTGATGTTCTTGAAAAGGCAGTTTCCGAAATAGAAAACCAGTAACATGACAAAACCCTCAATCCTGCAAGGACTGAGGGTTTTTTTAGAGATGCCCTGAATTTATTTTTCAGAACGTCCTGTGACAGCGCCCACTATGCAGGAAATCACAAATACTGCAATATTTGCAGCTACAATTGTGGGGCCTACAGGTGCGCTTATGAGTATTGCTGTAAGTATGCCGGCTACTGCGCAAAATACCGAAATGACAG
>JBJERG010000312.1:0-13513 GCA_051882155.1 Ruminococcus sp. | reverse complement strand
AAAAAAAACCGACTTTTCTGTAAACTTTATGTAAACGGTGCAATTGCGTATAATTAGCTATTTCCCGCTAACCAATTAACGAGTGAATACAAAGCAAAAAAGAGCAATGCAAACAAAAGTCTGCAATGCTCTTTCATTTTTATGCTATAAGCTTAAATATCACGCAATTTCGCTTAGAACTTACCAGCCTTAGCAGCTTCTTCAACAGAAACGGCAACAGCAACAGTTGCGCCGACCATGGGGTTGTTGCCCATACCGATCAGACCCATCATTTCAACGTGAGCCGGAACGGAGGAAGAACCTGCGAACTGAGCGTCAGAGTGCATACGTCCCAGAGTATCAGTCATACCATAGGATGCAGGACCTGCAGCCATGTTATCCGGGTGGAGTGTACGGCCTGTACCGCCGCCGGATGCTACAGAGAAGTACTTCTTGCCCTTATCCAGACATTCCTTCTTGTATGTGCCTGCAACAGGGTGCTGGAATCTTGTGGGGTTAGTGGAGTTACCTGTAATGGAAACGTCTACGCCTTCCTTCCACATGATAGCAACGCCTTCGGTAACATCATTTGCACCGTAGCAGTTAACCTTTGCACGAAGACCGTCAGAGTAAGCCTTGCGGAATACTTCCTTAACTTCACCTGTGTAGTAATCCATTTCAGTTTCAACGTATGTAAAGCCGTTGATTCTTGCAATGATCTGAGCTGCGTCCTTGCCAAGACCGTTGAGGATAACTCTCAGAGGTTCCTTACGAACCTTATTAGCCTTTTCAGCGATACCGATAGCGCCTTCAGCAGCAGCGAAGGACTCGTGACCTGCCAGGAATGCGAAACACTTTGTTTCTTCTTCCAGAAGCATCTTGCCCAGGTTGCCGTGACCCAGACCAACCTTACGCTGATCAGCTACAGAACCAGGAATGCAGAATGCCTGAAGACCTTCACCGATAGCAGCAGCAGCGTCAGCAGCTCTGCGGCAGCCCTTCTTGATAGCAATAGCAGCGCCTACTGTGTAAGCCCACTTAGCGTTTTCGAAGCAGATAGGCTGAATGCCTTCAACCTGAGCGTAAACGTCAAGACCGGCAGCCTTAGTAATTTCAGCAGCCTCTTCGATTGTGCTGATGCCATAGCTGTTCAGCACTTCCAGAATCTGCTTTTCTCTTCTCTCATATGACTCAAACAATGCCATGTTGGTTTACCTCCTTTGTTTCCCTTATTCTTTTCTCGGATCAATGAACTTGACAGCGTCAGCAACACGGCCATACTGACCCTGTGCCTTTTCAAATGCAGTATTTGCATCGTCGCCAGCCTTGATGAAGTCCATCATCTTGCCAAAGTTTACGAACTTGTAGCCGATGATCTCATCATCTTCATTAAGAGCCAGAGCTGTAACGTAACCGTCAGTCATTTCGAGGTAACGAGGTCCCTTTGCCAGAGTACCGTACATTGTACCAACCTGTGAACGATTGCCCTTGCCAAGGTCTTCAAGACCTGCACCGATTGCAAGACCGTCTTCAGAGAATGCACTCTGTGAACGGCCGTATACGATCTGGAGGAACAGTTCTCTCATAGCAGTATTGATAGCGTCACATACGAGGTCTGTGTTCAGAGCTTCCAGAATAGTTCTGCCGGGCAGAATTTCAGATGCCATAGCTGCGGAATGTGTCATACCGGAACAGCCGATAGTTTCAACCAGACATTCCTGAATGATGCCTTCCTTAACGTTCAGGGAAAGCTTGCAGGTGCCCTGCTGCGGTGCGCACCAGCCCACACCATGTGTAAAACCGGAAATATCGCTGATTTCCTTAGCCTTTACCCACTTTGCTTCCTCCGGAATCGGAGCTGCACCATGGTTTACGCCTTGTCTTACGCAGCACATTTCATTGACTTCGTTTGAATAAATCATTTTTATACTCCTTTCGTAGTAGGACATACTGTGCAGTAACACACACATTCATTATACTACATTTCCGGTCAGGAATCAAGCTTTTTTTCAAAAAAATACACTGTTCCATAAATGGACACATATTACTCAAAAAACTGCTTGAAAAAACCAGTTCGCTGTGCTATAATACATTTATTGCCCTTTGAGGAGGTATAATTTTATGAACAGAAAAATGGACGACAGCACAAAAAACAGTATCGGAAGGCTTATTTTTGTGGCAGCTTTTCTTCTCCTGCAGATAGGCTGGATACTTATCCTGTTTTTCAGATTTGGTCAGTCAAGCGTATGGGTATCTGCGTTTTTCAACATTCTGGCAATTCTTCTTGTACTTGAAATTGTAAATAAGCTTACAAATGCAGCATTCAAGCTTCCATGGGTAATACTGATTCTGATTTCACCTGTGGCAGGATTGGTTCTCTATCTTCTGACAGGCCGTTCGGGAATAACAAAAAAGCGTGAGGAAAAGCTCAGCACCATTGGAAATATGCTGAGAAGCCGTTATCTCACAGGAAACGGCGCTTTATCTCCGGAAGATGAAAACAGTCATTCATATGCACAGCAGCTTCGCTATATCCGCACTGACAGCGCATATCCCGCCTACTACGGCACAGAAACAGAATTTTACAGTGATACCTGCAAGGCACTTGACGCAATGCTGGAGGCACTTTCCAAGGCTGAGCATTTTATTTTCATGGAATATCACGCTATAGAAGATAAAGAAGCATTCGGACGGATAGGGAGCATCCTGGCTGAACGTGCGTCAAAGGGCGTAGAGGTCAGACTGATATATGATGATATGGGCAGTGTAGGCTTTATAAATCCGAAATTCATAAGCAAAATGAAAAGTCAGGGAATACAGTGCCGTGTATTCAACCCTTTAATGCCTGTTATCAATGTTTTCATGAATAACCGTGACCACCGCAAAATTACTGTTATAGACGGCAAAGTGGGTTTTACCGGCGGATACAATCTTGCGGATGAATATTTCAACATCGTTCATCCTTACGGTGAATGGAAGGATTCCGGTCTCAGGCTTGAGGGCGGTGCTGTAAGAAATCTTACGGTTCAGTTCCTTGAAATGTGGAACACAATAAATAACACCGACAAGGAATTTGACTGTTATTTCCCTGAAACTGATATTTCAAAAAATGCAGAGGGCATAATTCAGCCTTACGGCGACTGCCCTCTTGATGATGTATATCTGGGTGAAAACGTCTATATGAATATGCTTTCCTCTGCACAGGATTATATATGGTTCATGACGCCATATCTTATCATAAACGATGAAATGAGCCGTTCACTGACTCTTGCGGCAAAGCGGGGCACTGATGTCCGGATCATTACTCCCGGCATACCGGACAAAAAGTTTGTATATAAGCTTACACGTTCATACTATCACCAGCTTGTAAAAAGCGGTGTAAGGATTTATGAATTTACGCCTGGCTTTCTTCATTCGAAGCAGTGCGTGTGCGATGATAAAACAGCAGTTGTGGGAACAATAAACCTTGATTACAGAAGCCTGTATTTTCATTTTGAAAATGCTGTCCTTATTGCGGACTGCGAAGCGGTGCATGATGTAAAAAAGGACTTTGATGAAACACTTCTGCGGTGCCGTGAAGTTACAGAACAGTACAAAACAGAACCAAGAGGTATCAGACGTATTATGTACCAGATAATGCGGCTTTTCGCACCGCTTTTCTGATAAGGCGCAGGCAGCATTATTTCTCTTCAAGCAGTTTTTTCCGGTATGCTGCTGCCGCCTGTTCCTGTTTGTTCTGTCCGAATTCGTAATACACCCTGTCTGCAATATCATCGGGAAGATACTGCTGCTTTACATAATGATTAGGGTAATCATGAGGGTACAGGTAATGCTGCCCTCTTTTTTCTGCCTCTGCCCCGTCAAAATGCTTGTTCTGGAGATGCCTTGGAAAATCAAGTGCTCCGAATCTGTCAACGTCTTCAAGGGCGGCGTCCATGGCAAGATATGCACTGTTTGACTTGGGAGCAGTTGCCAGAAGCACAACAGCCTCTGCAAGGGGTACCCGTGCTTCAGGAATTCCCAGCTGCAATGCACTGTCCACACAAGCCTTTGTTATCACAACCGCCTGGGGATATGCAAGACCCACGTCTTCACTTGCTATGACAAGAAGCCGTCTGCACAGTGAAAGCAGATCTCCCGCTTTTATAAGTCTTGCGGCATAGTGAAGGGCGGCGTTTTCATCAGAACCACGGATAGACTTTTGCAGTGCAGAAAGCAGGTCATAATGCTGGTCATTGTCACGGTCGTAACGCATATTGCTTCTCTGTGTAAGGGATACTGCCGTTTCCATGGTCACCAGCATCTCATCTCCATGAGGTTCAGCCGCAAGGGAACTCAGTTCTACGGTGTTCAGTGCCTTTCTCACATCTCCGCCGCTTCCACGGGCAATGTACCTGCAAACACCCTCTTCAAGGCTCAGCGGAGTTCCCGTCTGCTCCTCCATTTTTCTGAATGCCCTTTCCACTGCACGTTCCATTTCCTCCGGAGGAACAGGCTTGAATTCAAACACTGTGGAACGGCTTATAAGGGCATTATATACCGCAAAATAGGGATTTTCAGTAGTGGAGGCAATAAGGGTTATCTGTCCGTTTTCTATGTATTCAAGAAGGCTCTGCTGCTGCTTTTTGTTAAGATACTGTATCTCATCAAGATACAGGAGTATTCCGTTCATTCCGGAAAATGTTCCTATCTGGGCAACAACATCACGTATATCCGCAGTAGACGCTGAGGTTCCGTTAAGCTTATGAAGGGACATTGATGTGCGTTCTGCAATTATCCGGGCAACAGTGGTCTTCCCCACTCCCGAGGGACCGTAAAAAATCAGATTCGGTATATGTCCGCTTTCGATTATCCTGCGAAGAGGTTTTCCATTGTCCAGCAAATGCTTCTGTCCCACCACATCATCAAGGGTACCGGGTCTTATAAGGTCTGCAAGAGGCTTTTCCATTCTCACTTTCCTCCTTTACGATAGATACATCAAAAGCGCATCTGACAATACAAATGCGCTCTTGTTTATGTTTATATTACAGGTAATATGTGCTTATTCGTACAGCGGATACTTATTGCAGATCTCTGTTACGCCTGCACGGATTGCGTCTGCACTGTTTTCAAAGTCAGTTGCAGCCAGATACATGAATTCTGCAATCTTGTCCATATCCTCTGTTCCAAGACCTCTGCTTGTTACAGCAGGAGTACCTACACGGATACCGGATGTTACAAAAGGCTTCTCAGGGTCATTGGGAATAGCGTTCTTGTTTACTGTGATGTATACATCATCAAGACGGCGTTCAAATTCCTTTCCTGTAATGGAGAAGGGTCTGAGGTCAACCAGCATCAGATGATTGTCTGTGCCGCCTGAAACCAGGTTGAAGCCTCTCTTTACAAGACCTTCTGCCAGAGCCTGGGCGTTCTTTACAACGTTTTCAGCATATTCCTTGAATGCAGGCTTCAGAGCTTCGCCGAAGCATACTGCCTTTGCGGCGATAACGTGCATGAGAGGGCCGCCCTGTGTGCCGGGGAATACAGCCTTGTTTATCTGCTTTGCGATTTCCTCGTCATTGCAGAGGATAAGACCGCCTCTCGGACCACGGAGAGTCTTGTGAGTAGTTGTTGTTGTAACGTCTGCATAAGGAACAGGTGACGGGTGCTGTCCGCCTGCAACAAGACCTGCAATGTGAGCCATATCCACCATGAGATATGCGCCTACAGACTTTGCAATCTTTGAAAGTCTTTCAAAGTCGATAACTCTCGGATATGCGCTTGCGCCTGCAACGATAAGCTTCGGCTTATGCTCATCGGCAAGAGCCTGTACCTTATCATAATCAATAACCTCGTCGTCGCCTAAACCGTAGGAAACGAAGTTGAAGTATTTACCGGAAATGTTTACGGGACTGCCGTGGGTCAGATGTCCGCCGTGGGCAAGGCTCATACCAAGAACAGTGTCGCCCGGCTGAAGCAGTGCAAAATAAACTGCTGTATTAGCCTGTGCGCCTGAATGGGGCTGAACATTTGCAAACTTTGCACCGAAAAGCTCCTTTGCACGTTCAATGGCAATTTCCTCCACAACGTCCACGTACTCGCAGCCGCCGTAGTAACGCTTATGGGGCAGACCCTCTGCGTACTTGTTTGTAAGGGCGCTGCCCATAGCAGCCATAACTGCCGGAGAAACGATGTTTTCACTTGCAATAAGCTCCAGATTTCTTCTCTGTCTTGCAAGCTCCTTGTTCATAGCTTCGCCGACTTCCGGGTCATACTGACCAACGAAGCCGATGCTGTCCATCATATCCTTATACATAAATGCAAAACTCCTTTTTTAACAAAATTAATACTTTAATTATACTACATTACAGAATAAATATCAAGGCTTTTTGCAAATTTTCTTTATCACATAGGAAGAATGCAGTCAGGGCTGAATCTGAGATGTCTGAGCGCCTCATTGTAAAGTCCTTCGGGACGTACACGCTTATGTACAAGAGCATTTGCAAATTTAACTGTACTTTCCATATCTGCTGAGAAATTCTCAATTGATTCACGCTGTCCTGTGCGCACGTCTTCAAGAGATACTCCGTATACAGATACAGGTCTGCCCTTTCGTTTTGCAGTGGTTGCCGTTACACGGTATATCACACGGTTTATTCCGTATACCTCCATGTAAATTATTGTATTGTCAGGCTTCACTCCACGTTTCTTCATTGTAATCATAAATCATTCTCCTTTCCTGCTGTCAGCAGTTTTCTTATAATTAAAGGATAGCACATTTATCCCGCCCTGTGAAGAGCGAATACGCACTGCTTTTGACTTCTTTCCACGCTTATGATATCTTTTTGTCGAAGCCCTTTTGGAGCTTGCGGAAGAATATGAAAATTTTGCGAAAAAAGTTGATTTACTTAATAAAATCTGGTATAATAAAACAGGGACAAGGGCATTGTCCGCAATAGTATTCGTATTAAATTTTTTAAGGAGGAACTTATGAAAAAAACAATAAGCATACTTTCAGCAGCAGCCGCACTTTCGGTTCTGACTGCTCTTCCCTTTTCTGCAAATGCAGCAGGCACTGCAAATACCGGCGATTATGTCAGCAGCATATACCTTGACCGCTATGCCATGACAGCCGAAGAAGCCGCTTCAGGTGAAGCTTCAGTAGGCGCATCCGCATATATAAGAGGTTCTGCAAGGGACGGCATGGTAATCAAATCCGCACAGTATGAAATCTCACACGACAATCAGATTTACCTCAGAAATCTCGTTGACCCTACAAAAGCAGACACAGACGCTGTTTACAGCAGCCTTGGAAAAGAATTTACAACTGCCTACAATCCCTTCTGCTTCGGTTCACTCTCAGACGGCGTTTACGCCCCCAACTCATTCTTATTTACAGGCCGTGACTACTGCATGGATCCTGTTTCCGGAAATGTTATCCGCTACCTCGGCAATGACACTATAAGCTTCAAGCTGCCGGGAAGATATTTCGTAGATGAAAACGGCAATCTTGCACAGGATAAGGTTTCCCATGAGATCGTTTGTCCGCTGACCGTAAATGAAGACGGTTCTGCCACATATACTTTTATGTATGCCGATATATATTATGATCACGTAGACGTTGCACAGGCGACAGGCGTTATTCCCTATTATCAGCCTGACAAGCTTTCAGAAAACGACCTTATTCCGGATATAAACAGCAAATTCAGCTGGGTGGCAGATGCCGATTCCAAAACATTTTTCCTTGGAAATTCAAACGATTTCCCGATCATGCAGGCTGACGCATTCATCAAGAAGGGAACGCCCTGCGGAATTTACAATCTCTCAATAAATGAAGATTTCTGCAGTTTCTCTGTAGATGACAACAGTTCTTCCTGCCACCTTCCGGTTAAATACCAGGGTGCGGCTATAGCAGTAGGCGTTGAAACAGCCGATATGTCCGCCGGCGGTATTATGCCAGTGTATGCCTGCTACTTTGCTGATGATACAAAGACCATAACAGGTGCGTCTGTGGGAGTTGATTACATTTGTGATGTTTCATATACAGACGGCACATCAGAGAGCGGGAAAAATGTTACCGGTGCTGTAAATGCAGGAAAATCCCCCAGTGAAATCATAAGCAGCATTAATGGCACATATTTCATAGATGAAATCCCCATGTACTGCGGCGATACTCCTCTCACATACAACGGAAAGGAAAACAGTCTGAAGGTTCTCATTGGCACAAAGGGTGACGCCAACCTGGACGGACTGGTAAATGTTGCTGACGCATCTGCTGTTCTAAGTTATTATGCCCAGAAGGCAGGCGGTCTTACACCTGACCTTGTGAACAGCGAAGTCGAATTTGCCGACACCCTTGCATTCTTCCTGGGTGATATTGATACAGAATCCCAGATCATGGACGAAGGCGGTACACTTGACCTCAGCGACGCAGCAAATATTCTCACATATTATTCAAATGCGGCTGCAGGCAACGTTATCTCCTGGGACAAATTCCTTAAATAATGCAAAAATATGGCTGCTGCTGGAAATGAAAACTGCGTAAGCCAAAAGCATTGACAAATCATTTTTGATGTGATATAATTTAAGTGATATAATTACAATAAGTTTAGCTTCAGGGTATGTGTAATTCATAACCGGTGGTAAAGTCCACGACCCGCAGTACATTCTGCGGCTGATCCGGTGCAATTCCGGAACCGACGGTAAAGTCCGGATGGAAGAAGCTTCACCTGCCGATACGGCGTTCTGATACGCCTTTTATATAACCGGTGATGAGCTGCCCTGTTCTTTCTGAAGGGGCAGCTTTTTTTGACAGGAGATGATTTTTTGAACGAGTTTATGCAGAGAGCCATAGAGCTTGCTCTGAAGGGTACAGGTCTGGTGGCGCCGAATCCTCTAGTGGGTGCCGTTATCGTGAAAAACGGCAGGATCATCGGCGAAGGATACCATGCAAAATACGGCGGCCTCCATGCGGAACGCCATGCCCTCAGCAATTGCACTGAATCTCCGGAGGGTGCTGATATTTACGTGACCCTTGAACCCTGCTGCCACTACGGAAAACAGCCGCCCTGCACAGAAGCTCTCATTGACGCAGGAATAAAGCGTGTATTTGTTGGCTCATATGACCCAAATCCTCTTGTCAGAGGCAAAAGCGGCGATATTCTCAGAAATGCAGGGATAGAAGTCACCTACGAGGTCATGAAAGAGGAATGCGACAGGCTCAATCCCTTTTTCTTCTATTATATTACCCATAAAATGCCCTACGTTATATGCAAATACGCAATGTCCGCTGACGGAAAAATTGCCTGCGGAAACGGCAGTTCTAAATGGGTTACAGGTGAATCCGCAAGAGCAGATGTGCAGAAAACAAGAAAGGCTGTTTCTGCTATTATGGTGGGTATAGATACAGTTCTGGCTGACGACCCCAGTCTTCTCTGTCATATGGAGGATCTGGTTCACCCTGTACGTGTTGTATGCGACACTAACCTCAGGATACCAACGGACTGTCAGCTCGTGAGAACAGCAAAGGATTCTCCTGTTATTGTAATGACTGCATCTGCCAATTCAGACAAAGCAGGAAAGCTTATGGAAAAGGGCGTTAATGTACTGAGTGTTCCTGTGAAGAATGGGCATACTGATATTGAGGAAGTTTTCAGAACTCTCGGCGAAATGGGTCTTACAAGCCTGCTTCTGGAAGGCGGCGCTAAGCTTCATGCTGCTGCCCTTGAATCCGGTCTTGTATGCGAGATACAGGCTTATATTGCACCGAAAATTGTAGGCGGCGACGGATTATCTCCCGTTGGTGGAATGGGCCTTTCCGATATGGCTCTGGCTTTTCAGCTACCAAAGCCGGAAATAAGTACATTCGGCGGAGATATTCTCCTGAAATACAGACTGAAAGGAGGAACGGTACTTTAATATGTTTACAGGAATTGTGGAAGAAAAAGGCACTGTTCTGAGCCTTGAAAAAACACCTCAGAAGTGCAGGCTGAGTATAAAAGCAGAAATTGTTCTACGTGGAACAATTATCGGCGACAGCATTGCTGTAAACGGCGTATGTCTTACTGTTACGGATATTGCAGAGGGAAGTTTTTCTGCGGACGTTATGCCGGAAACCCTCAGAAGAAGCAGTCTTGGCTGTCTTAAAGCAGGAAGTCCTGTGAACCTTGAACGTGCTATGGCGGCGGACGGAAGATTCGGCGGTCATATTGTATCGGGTCATATTGACGGCACAGGAAAAATTTCATCAGTGAAAAAGGAAGGCAACGCCCTTCTTGTAAGTATAGCCGCACCGGATAATATCCTCAGACTTATCGTGGAAAAAGGCTCTGTTGCCATTGACGGAATAAGCCTTACTGTAACGAAAGTTACCAAAACTGACTTTTCAGTGAGCATAATACCCCACACAGCCAGCGAAACCGCCCTTCTTTCAAAAAAGGCAGGCGATACCGTGAACCTTGAAAATGACATAGTGGGAAAATACGTTGAAAGACTGCTTTCTGTGCCGGAAAGCAAGGGCATTACACGAGAATTTCTTTTGAAAAACGGATTTTAAAGGAGGTATATATACATGAAGACAGCATCTATTGAAGAAGCACTGAACGCCCTCAGACAGGGCAGGTGCATTCTCTGCACAGACGACCCGGACCGTGAAAACGAGGGTGACCTTATCTGCGCAGGAGAATTCGCCACAACGGAAAATGTAAACCTCATGGCAAGCGTGGGCAAGGGACTTATCTGTATGCCAATGAGCCGCAGCAATATCGAAAGGCTGGGTCTTACCCAGATGGTATCCAAAAACACGGACAATCACGAAACAGCCTTCACGGTATCCATAGACCATGCGGATACCACAACAGGCATTTCAGCTGTGGAAAGAGGTATCACTGCCCGCAGAGCCGCAGCCCAGGATTCCCACCCGGGTGAATTCAGAAGACCGGGACATATGTTCCCTCTTGAAGCAAAACCAGGCGGCGTTCTTGAAAGAAACGGCCATACAGAAGCAACGGTTGACCTTATGCGTCTTGCAGGACTTTCCGAGGTTGGTCTTTGCTGTGAGATAATGGCTGATGACGGTACCATGATGCGGGGCGAACAGATCTCAGACCTTGCGGAAAAACTGGGTCTGCCCCTTATCACAATAAGAGATCTCCAGCGTTACAGAAGACAGCATGACATATACATGAAGGAAACTGCGGCGGCACATCTGCCTACAAAGCACGGTGAATTCATGATACACGGCTTTAAGAATACAATTACCGGCGAAGAACACGTTGCCCTCACCATGGGAGATTTTTCAGACGGTGAGCCTGTACTTTGCAGAGTACATTCTGAATGTATGACAGGTGATGTTTTCGGTTCATGCCGCTGCGACTGCGGCGAACAGCTTGACCGTGCTATGGATATGATCGCTGAGGAAGGCAGAGGTGTGCTTGTATATCTCAGACAGGAAGGCAGAGGTATCGGTCTGCTCAATAAAATTGACGCCTACGTTCTCCAGGAACAGGGATTTGATACTGTAGACGCAAATATTCAGCTCGGATTCGCACCGGATCTTCGTGATTACAGCGTGGGAGCGCAGATTCTGGGAAGTCTTGGCGTAAAGAAGCTCAGACTCATGACCAATAATCCCGAAAAAATATCCGATCTGTCTGAATACGGCATTGAAATTACAGAGCGTGTACCCATTGATATTCCGGAAAAGCCGGAAAATCTCAGATATCTGCGTACAAAGCAGTTCAGAATGGGTCACTATCTGCATTTTGATAAATAATTTTTTGGAGGAATGAATTATGCGTAAACTTGAAGGAATTTATAACGGCGAAGGAATGAAGATCGCTGTCGTTGCGTCAAGATTCAATGAATTTATCACAAACAAGCTGATAGGCGGTGCTGAGGACTGTCTGCTCCGTCACGGTGTTGCCGAGGACGATATTGTTCTGGCATGGGTACCGGGAGCATTCGAAATTCCCATGATCGCAAAAAAACTTGCAAGCTCAGGCAAATATGACGCTGTTATATGTCTGGGTGCAGTTATCAGAGGTGCAACAAGCCATTATGACTATGTATGTGCCGAGGTTTCAAAGGGCATTGCACAGGCATCCATGGAAACAGGCGTACCGGTACTCTTCGGCGTTCTTACAACGGATACCATTGAACAGGCTATTGAACGTGCAGGCACAAAGGCTGGCAACAAGGGGACAGACTGTGCTATGGGCGCTCTGGAAATGGCAAATCTTTTAAAGGAAGTGTAACACATGGCTAAAAAACGCCTGCTGTTCTTTTTTGATATTGACGGAACGATACAGGCAGAGGAAGACGGTTCTATTCCCATATCCGCAATAGAATCCATAAGAGCGCTCCGTGAAAAGGGGCATATGACATTTATAAACACCGGCAGAACCGCTATGAATGTGGATGAAAAAATCAGATCCATAGGTTTTGACGGATATGTTTTCGGCTGCGGTACAGAGGTAATTCTGGGTACAAAGAAAATATTCAGAAAGAAAACAGACCCGGAGCTTTGCAGGGTTCTCGCAAATGCAGTAAGATCCTGCAATGCGTCACCTCTTTACGAACGCAGCGACGCCATGTTTATTGACAAGGACACAAGAATCCTTCCGAAGATGCAGGAGCTGCTGGACATTTATGCAAAAAAGGGAACGCATATACAGAACATCAGCGAAACTGACAGCTTTTCATTTGACAAGTTCGTAATATGGTATGATGAAAAAACTGACATGAGCCGTTTTCGCCGCATGATAGAGGGCAGCTTTACCTACATAGACCGTGGATATGGCTTTGCTGAAATGGTTCCGGTGGGCTGCAGCAAGGCGATGGGTATGAAAAAAATTCTCACGGAAACAGGCACAGACGCCGGTGATACTGTGGCATTCGGCGACAGCCTTAATGATGCGGAAATGCTCCGGTTCGCCGGCAAGGGCATTGCTATGGGCGGAGCTAAAAAGCTGTACCCTTACGCTGATTATGTTACAAGAGAATTGAAAAATCATGGCATTGCATTTGGACTAAGACAAAACGGCTGGATTTAAAATAATACATTTCAGCCTGCATTTACTTAACAAAACAAAAAATTGAAAAAACTGTTGACATATGTCTTTTTTTGTGGTATAATAAATATTGTGAGTTTGGGCAATAGTCCTTGCTCGCAAATGCTGATATAGCTCAGTCGGTAGAGCGCATCCTTGGTAAGGATGAGGTCTCCGGTTCAAATCCGGATATCAGCTCCAAAAGATAGCCATGCAGTTACGGGGAATTTTCCCGGCTGTGTGGCTCTTTTGTTTTTATAGTAAAATACGAAAGGAACAAGAACCTTGATCAGACCAATAGCACATATACACAGTCCCTTTCCCGGAAAATTCGGTATACCGAGGCAGTCCGGTCTTGTGAAGGATATTGTGTCAGAAATAATATTTGAACCGGAATACAGGAATCCTGACGCCCTCAGAGGACTGGAGGGATATTCCCACATATGGATAATATGGGAATTTTCCGAAGCAAAAAGAACCACATGGAGTCCTACTGTAAGACCTCC
>JBJERG010000311.1:0-2675 GCA_051882155.1 Ruminococcus sp. | reverse complement strand
CCAGTATACAAGCGAACCTGAATACTGGGACGATGTTTATAATGAGGTGGGTGACGCTGATTCCGCATTAAACATGATATTGCCGGAAATATACCTCGAAAACGAGGATGTTGACAGCCGGATAAGTTCTATTCACCGGTATATGGAAAAGTATATTGATAATGATATTTTTGAGAAGTACAGCGATTCTATGATTTATACCGAGCGTACTCAGAGCAACGGAGTTGTGCGGCAGGGAATTATCGGCAAAATTGACCTTGAGGAATATGATTTTTCAAAGGGCAGCACTTCACAGGTACGTGCAACTGAGGCTACTGTGATAGAGCGTATACCGCCGAGAATCAAGGTCAGACAGGAGGCAGCCCTTGAGCTTCCGCACATTATGATACTGATCGACGATCCGGAAGGAATCGTTATTGAGCCCCTTGGCAGACAGGCTGAAAATTTTGAGAAGCTTTACGATACTCAGCTTATGCAGGGCGGCGGCAGTATTAAGGGATATCTTGTATCACAGGAAGCCCAGGAAAAAGTAAATGCTGCATTATGCTGCCTTGCTGATCCTGAAAGCTTCAGCCGCAAATACGGACTCCAAAATGAGCCGGTTCTTTTGTTTGCCATGGGCGATGGAAATCACTCTCTTGCTACTGCAAAGGAGTTCTATGAGCAGCTTAAAGCTTCTGAGCCTGATAAGGATTTCTCATCACATCCGGCACGTTATGCTCTTGCTGAAATTGTTAATCTTCACAGCCCGGCACTTGAATTCGAGGCTATTCACAGACTTGTTTATGATGTTGACTGTGAGGCTCTCATAAATGCCATGACAACTGAATTACAGCTTTCTGAAAATCCTTCAGAGCAGTTTTTTACATATGTCTGCGGCGGACAGGAAAAAAAGGTGTATATCGGAGAAACCTCTTCTAATCTGTCAGTTGGTTCACTTCAGAATTTCCTTGACAGTTTTATCAGAGAGAATAACGGCAAAATCGACTATATTCACGGTTCAGATACCGTTAAAGCTCTGGCTGACAAGCATAACGGAATTGCATTTATTCTGCCTGACATGGACAAGTCCCAGCTTTTCCCTACAGTTATAAGGGACGGCGCACTTCCTCGGAAGACCTTTTCTATGGGACACGCTGCTGATAAAAGATACTACATTGAAGCAAGAAGTATAATTTAAGAAAATGCACAGCAGATATATCCCGCTGTGCAGCATAGTCAGTTTTAACAAAAAAGGAGGATATTTCCGTAAAAGGAAATGAAGGTTATGGATCTTTTAATATTGAAAAAAGTGGGTATAAATACAGACAGTGCCCTTGAGAGATTTATGAATAATGAGTCCCTCTACATGAGAATGATGAAAAAATTTCTGGATGACAAAACATTTATAAGTCTTGTAGAAGCTGTATCCCAAAACGACGGCAAGACTGCTCTGGAATCCTCTCATACTCTTAAAGGAATATGCGGGAATTTGTCTATTGACAGTCTTTTTACGCTGTTTTCCGAACAGGTTGTTCTTATGAGAGCTGATAAATGGGACGAGGCATATTCCATGATGCCTGAGATAACGGAAAAATATACCCGGATAACCGAAGCAATAAAAACATGGATTAACGGGCAGTAATCAGCAGATGGTTTTCTTTGCCGGATTAACATGAACCATAATATGCTTTACCTTCGGGAAATTTCTCTCGATATCATCATGCACAACCTCTGCAATGTTGTGTGCTTCCTGTAAAGTGTACGAGGCGTCAGCCTGTATCTCCACATCTACATAAATTTTGTTGCCAAAAATACGAGTCTGAAGCAGATCAATGCCTAAAACGTTTTCATTATTGATAACGCAGGCATAGATCTGCTTTTCTGTTTCTTCATCACAGGAATGGTCTACCATTTTATCCATAGCGTCTTTGAAAATGTCAAAGGAAGCTTTTACGATAAACACAAAAATCACCAGACTGGCAACAGAATCCATTACAGGAAAGCCAAGTCTTGCACCGGCAATTCCTATCAATGCTCCTATGGAAGAAAATGCGTCTGAACGATGATGCCACGCATCTGCCATTAATGCACTGGAATCGATTTTTTTTGCGTAGTGTCTTGTATACCAGTACATTCCTTCCTTGCTGACAATAGATACTACAGCAGTGATCAGTGCCAGAATTCCCGGTATCTGCAGCTCATTGTAATTACCGCTTATAATATTATTAAAAGCGTCCATTCCGATTCCAAGACCGGTAATAAGGAGAACTACAGCCAGAATAATTGCTGCTACGCATTCCATTCGTTCATGTCCGTAGGGATGCTCTTTATCCGGTTCCTTTGCTGCCAGTCTGATGCCTATAATTACAACGAATGTACTGAACACATCAGACGCTGAATGGACAGCGTCACTTATCATCGCATTGGAATGTGCAACTATTCCCGCCAGAAACTTGACTACAGAAAGCACCAGATTTCCAATGATAGTAATGACTGATACCTTGTTGGCTGTTTTCTGAAAATCAGTCTCTGTCATACTTTTTGCTGTTGTTTTGTTCTTTTCCATATTGGTTACCTCCGCTTATTCAGGATAACTCTATGGCACTAAACACGAGGGAATTTAAATAAACTGTTTTTACAAAAAAGTATAAAAAAACACCCACGAATCAGTATTAGCAACTACTGTCCCGTGG
>JBJERG010000310.1:0-2675 GCA_051882155.1 Ruminococcus sp. | reverse complement strand
TCACTCCCTTCCGGGAGTAAGGATTTGACCGCCGTACCGTTTCTGGTATGCTCTTTTATTATTATACAGCATCTGACAATTTGTGTCAAGATAACAGCATAATTGAATCCTGATTTAAGGGTTTGAGAGTACGTCTTCCTTGCGGAGGACGTACTTTTTTTGTCGTTTTGTGCTGCTGGAAAATTATAGCAAAGTGTACAAATAATTCCATAAAACTTTATGTAAAGAGTAAAATGTTATAAATCCTATTGACAAATAATTTCCGATATGCTATAATAAAATCACGATAAGGGAAGCAAAACAAAGCTTTCCACGGGACTTTCGAAGCACGCAGCGATTACGCCGGCTGTACATGGATCACGGTTGCTTTGGAGATCAAAAATATTATTTTAATTGAAAGGTGGAGTTTATATGACACTCTCAATCAACACAATGCTTAAAAATCGTAAGAATAAGAACAAGAAGGGCTTCTCCCTCGTTGAACTTATCGTTGTACTCGTTATCATGGCTATCCTCGCTGCCGCTCTCGTTCCTACCTTGATTGGATATATCAACCAGACAAGACAGTCAAATGCTAAGAATGAAGCTGCTGCTGTAGTATCGGCTGCTCAGACTGTTGCTTCTTCTGCTTTTGCAAATGGTGATGGAAAATATTATGATCAGTCTAATAGCGGAAATTCCATCATGGTTTCTACAGATTCAAAAGTTAATGGTGTTGCTACTCCAGAAGCTATGACTGCTATTGCAAAGCTTGCTGAAATCAATAAGACGGATGATGGTGCGATTTACTCAATTAAATTTTCAAATGGCGTAGTTAGTGAAGTTAAATATGCAAGCGGTGGCACTAATGTAAAGTATACAACTGATGCCAACGGTAAGGGTACATATACAATTGAATCATCTGATTTTACCGGCACCAAGTATGACGGAAAAGTTACTACTCCTGCTG
The DNA here is from genome assembly GCA_051882155.1 of Ruminococcus sp. Lineage (GTDB taxonomy): Bacteria > Bacillota > Clostridia > Oscillospirales > Ruminococcaceae > Ruminococcus_C. The sequence goes on along the minus strand of JBJERG010000310.1, from coordinate 1,726 downwards.
AAGAATAACTACATTTTTAACATTTAACTAACCAAACCTAAAAACTAAAATAAAGCATTCAGCACATTGGGTGCTGAATGCTTTGTTTGCATAATTACAGTAAAACCCCTCAGTCGGCATACGCCGACAGCTTCCGTTTCAGGGACGCCAAAAACATTACATCATAAAGTTAGCCTAAAAATGCAAAAGGAGAGTGAAAACATTGCCGAACTACAAATACCGTGCCACAAATCTTGCAGGAAAAACTGTCAGAGGAAAAATGACCGCAAGTGATCCCGAAGCACTTCTCACAGCACTGCGTGAAAAGGATCTCTTTATGCTTGATTATTCCGCAAGCAATAGCGGAGGCGGCTCAAAATTCGGTTCCAAAATCAAGGCGGCTGAGCTGACAGAATTCTGCCGTCAGCTGGGAACACTTCTGAATGCAGGCGTATCAGTAATACAGGCATTCAAGATCATATCCAACAGACAGGGTGCGTCAAAAACTGCCAAGAGAGTTTACGCAGAAATAACCACAGACCTTAAACACGGCAAGGCTCTCTCTGAAGCAATGAGCGATCAGGGCAAGATTTTCCCGGAGCTTCTTGTAAGTATGGTTCGTTCCGGTGAAGCAAGCGGTAAGATCGGTGATACCTTTGTAAACATGGGCGAACATTTCCAGAAGCAGAACCGTATAAAAAAACAGGTCAAGGGCGCACTTGCCTACCCTATGGTACTGCTTGTGCTGCTTATTGCTGTTATTGTGCTGATGTTTACCTTCATCCTTCCAATGTTCGGCGAAATGTTTGAAAATACAGAACTTCCCATTACCACTAAAATCATGATGGCAATGAGTGACTTTATGATAAATAAGTGGTATGTTATTATAATAGTAGTAGTGGCTCTTGCGGCGGGATTCAGTTTCCTTATGAAAAACCCGAAATCAAGGCTTGTCATTGATAAAATGATAATCAGAATCCCGAAAATCGGCAGACTGGTAAGCATTGTCTATACCGCAAGCTTTTCCAGAACCCTTGCGTCCCTCTATTCAAGCGGTCTGTCTATTCTGAATGCCTTGCAGATATCCCGTGATACGGTGAGCAACAGCTATCTTCGTTCTCAGTTTGAGGACTGTATAAAGAGCATTCGTATAGGTAATCCTCTTTCCGAATCTGTTATGGCAATGGACGGCTTCGACAGCAAGCTTGCCGATACTATTAAAGTAGGCGAGGAAACAGGTAAGCTTGACGCAATGCTCAACACTACAGCAGATGACTACGAATATGAATCAAGCAGTGCTATCAAATCCATGATGTCCATTATCGAACCGCTGATGATCTGTCTTCTTGCTGTGGTAGTTGCAGTGGTTATGGTGTCCGTTCTTGTGCCTATGTACTCCATGTACGGCAATATTGATGAAAACACCGGAGCATACTTCTCATTTATTCCAAAGTTCCTGCCCTTTATTTTCCGTTAAGAAGGTGAAAAAATGAAAGAACAATCTGTACACGTATACATATCAAATAAATCCATTAAGGCTGTCATTGGCTCTGTATCAAAAAACCGCAGAATTAATGTAAGTGCATATTATGAAGAGGAATTCGAGGAAGGCTGTATACTGAACGGCATTATAATGAACAGCTATTCATTGCAGGAAGCCCTTGCAGAAATGTGGAGAAAAAACAATATTCCCACAAAAAATGTTCATCTTGTGGTGAACGGCAGCTCCATTACCACAAAGCATATG
>JBJERG010000309.1:0-2702 GCA_051882155.1 Ruminococcus sp. | reverse complement strand
GAACCTGTTTAAGGTAAATATGAAATAAAAGGCTCGGAGGGCGTTTTCCGGGTCTTTTATTATAAATTATGCCATGAAAATTCAGAAATATATTGAAATTAATTATTTTCTGTGGTATAATATGCTTAATATTACATTACAAAAAATAGCGGATAATAATATTCAGAAAGGAAATTTATATGAAGCTGAGAAATATTGCAAAACCGGTAATTTGTACGGTGCTTTCAGTAAGCACGATGTTTTTTTCCATGCCGGCTGACGCTGCTGAAAAAGCCGGTGCGGAGGAGAGCAAACTGATAGCATTGACCTTTGATGACGGTCCGAATACAACTACCACTAATGAAGTGCTGGATATTCTTGAAGAGTATAATGCGGTGGCATCATTCTTTCTTGTGGGAAACAATATAAATGAGGAGAGTGCAGTCACTGTAAAAAGGGCGTATGATATGGGCTGTGAAATTGACAATCATTCAAAAACCCACCCTAATATGTCAGGCTTGTCCGAAGATGAAATAAAAGCAGAAGTTGAATACGTGGACAATTATGTCTATGAAATCATAGGTGAATACCCGAAATTTTTCCGTCCTCCGTATATTGATACAAGCCAGACAATGTATGATGTGATTGACAAACCGTTTATATGCGGAATTGGCTGCAGTGATTATCTTGACAACGTAACCGCAAAGGAACGTTCCGACGCTGTTATTTCAGCAGCAAAGGACGGACTTATCGTTCTTCTGCATGACGCTCAGGGAAATTATCAGACAGTGGAGGCGCTGAAAACTATCATTCCGGAACTTCAGGCAGACGGATATGAATTTGTTACATTGACAGAGCTTTTTGAACGTCAGGGAGAACAGCCGAAGGAAACAATGCTATACAGTGAGGTTACTAAATATCCCTGTAAAAATTACAGCGTTTATAAAAATCTCTTTGAGGGAGAAGCAACAGGTGATCCCAGCTGGCCGGAATGGAGCAATACAGTCATTTTTGACTGTGAAGAACTGGAAACCCTCGGGGATACTTATGCGATCGAAGCTGAATACAGCGGTTCATGGCAGCCTGTGATCGCCCTTCAGAAATGGAGCGGAGAAAATCTGTGGTGTTCCATACAGCCAAGCTATTACAACGGCGAAAAAGCGTGTTTTCTTGCAGCAGATATACAAAAGGTACTGGATGAAAAAAACATAAAGCTTTCTGATATGGACAGGATAAGCATAATGCCTTACGGAGGGACTATGACCCTTACAAGCGTAAATATTCTGGTAAATGATTCATCAGAGCCTGTAATTGAAGGAGATGTAAATGCAGACGGTAAATTCAGTCTTTCAGACGCTGTAATGATGCAGAAATATCTTCTGAATAAAGGCGAACTGACAGACCATAAAGCCGGAGATCTGTGCAAAGATAACTGCATAAATATATTTGATTTATGTAAAATGAAAGAATTTCTGATGTAAACTGAGAAATACTTTTCGTAATTTGTTTTTATCACTCTGATTCATGCAGTACTATAAATAATAGTGATGCATGAAATTTTAAATCCTCAATGGGTTTGTTTATATCTTACAAAAATGAAGCTTGTATATTGTTTAAAAAGCAGAAAACATGGTTTTGTGTACAAAAAGCATTGACAAATGAAAATAAATATGGTAAACTAAGCTTAAAGAAATGAATATTGCAAAAATATTTATTGGAGTGTTACCATTCGGGCATAACCAACTTTTGCATACTTGGGATTCGTTTTACGGGTTCTTTGCGTGCTGAGGTTGGTTTTTTGTTTATAAAATCATTATAAGGAGATTTCCCATGAAAGTAATCAAGGTTATCAATAATAATAATCTTTGTGTGACAGATGATAACGGCAGGGAACAGATCGTATCAGGAAAGGGTATAGGATTCGGAAAGAAGTATGGAGATATGGTAGATCCTGACCAGATCCAGAAAACTTATCTTATCACTGACTCGGAACTGCAGAAGAAAATGATCACAATGCTTAAAGAGATGCCTTCTGAATACATGATTTTTACAAATGATATTGTTGAGTATATTAAGGGGATATATCCTCATACTCTTAATGAATCCCTGCTTGTTACACTGAGCGATCATATTGCATTTGCCATTGAGCGTAAGAAAAACGGGATTGAATTTACCAATCCTCTGCTTGAATCTATCAGCGAGATATATCCGAGGGAACTCAGCCTTGGTGAGTACTGCGTGGAGCAAATGGATAAGCGGCTTGGAATCAAAATGAACCGTCATGAGGCAGGATTCATTGCCATGCACATTATCAATGCAAGACTTGATACGAAAATGAGTGATGTCTACGATATAACCAAGGCAATAAACGGCTGTATTGAGATTGCAGAATACTTTTATAAAAAGAAATTTGACAGAGATACAGCCTGCTTTGAACGGTTTCAGGTGCATCTGAAATATCTTGTGCAAAGGCTTTTTCAGAATAAGCCTCTTCCGGACACACTCAGCAATGACGCTGTTTTCTACAATATGATAAAGAAAACCTGTGGTGAACATTTTAAATGTGCTAAGTGCATACAGGAATATATTCTGAAGACTTATAAAAAGGATATAAGCGATGATGAGCTTATTACTCTCACAATTCATCTGAAAAAGATCAGTTCGTGAAGGGCACCTCTAAAAACCCGCTCATCTGCCATCTGCGGTATATCTTTACGCCATCT
>JBJERG010000308.1:0-13812 GCA_051882155.1 Ruminococcus sp. | reverse complement strand
ATATACAATTCGCAGCAGATGAAGGAGGGACAGGTTCATGAAGCATAATAAGAAAGGTTCCCAGATAAAAACACTCAAAAAAGTTCTGAAGTATATTTCACGATACAGGTTATGGCTCATCACAACTCTTGTTATGGCGGTAATCGTTGTGGCACTTACTCTTTATGTACCCATACTGGTGGGAAGAGCCATTGATAATATCATAGCTCCGGGCGAAGTGGCATTCGACAATATAATAAGAATACTTCTTACAGTAGGTATTTCCGTAGGCATAACCTCCATTGCCCAGTGGATAATGAATATGATAAACAACAAGATAGCCTGCGAGGTTGTCCGTGATATGAGAGAGGACGCATTCAGAAAGGTTCAGAGTCTGCCCTTCAGTTATCTGGATTCTCACCCGGCAGGAGAAACTGTCAGCCGTATCATTACAGATGTGGACGTTCTGTCAGAGGGACTGCTTCTGGGATTCACACAGCTTTTCACCGGTGTGCTTACTATTATAGGTACGCTTCTGTTTATGGTGTATATAAATTTCTGGATAACTCTTGTAGTTGTGGTAATGACCCCGCTTTCTCTGGTTGCTGCAAGCTTTATTGCAAAGCGCACCTATATGATGTTCCGTGAACAGTCGGAAACAAGAGCAGAACAGACTGCACTTATCAATGAAGCCATAAACGGTCAGAAAACAGTTCAGGCATTCGGACAGGAGGATAATATTTTATCTGAATTTGATGAGATAAACGGCAGGCTTGAAAAAAGTTCACTGAAGGCAACATTTTTCTCATCCCTCACAAATCCCGTTACACGTTTCGTAAACGCTCTTGTTTATGCGGCAGTAGCTCTTGCAGGAGCATTATCAGCAGTCAGCGGAAGAATTACCGTAGGCGGACTGTCCTGCTTTTTAAGCTATGCAAACCAGTATACAAAGCCTTTTAATGAAATATCCGGAGTTGTGGCAGAGCTTCAGAATGCTCTTGCCTGTGCTGAAAGAATACTTGATCTTATAGAGGAAGAGCCGGAGATGCCCGACAGAGAAAACGCTGCTTCTGAAGTTCCGGACGGTGATATAGAGTTCTGCGGCGTGTCCTTTTCCTATACTGCGGACAAGCCTCTTATCACAGACTGTAATTTCACAGTAAAGCCCGGTCAGCGTGTTGCAATTGTAGGAAAAACAGGCTGCGGAAAGACCACGCTTATAAACCTGCTGATGCGTTTTTATGATGTCTGCGGCGGAGAAATACGCATGGGCGGCATGGATATCCGCAATATGACAAGAAAAGCACTGAGAGATCATGTTGGAATGGTTCTTCAGGAAACATGGCTTAAAAGCGGCACTGTAAGGGAGAATCTCCTCATGGCAAAGCCGGATGCAACAGAAGAAGAAATGATATCCGCCGCAAAAGAGGCTTATGCCCACGGCTTTATCAGCAGACTTCCGAAGGGTTATGATACTGTAATAGGCGGTGCAAGTCTTTCAGAGGGACAAAGACAGCTTCTCTGTATAACAAGACTCATGCTTGCACCTCCGCCGGTGCTTATACTTGACGAGGCAACCTCCTCCATAGATACACGTACTGAAATGAAGATACAGTCAGCATTTGCAAGGCTTATGGAGGGACGAACCAGCTTTATTGTGGCACACAGACTGTCTACCATACAGAATGCAGATCTTATCCTTGTAATGGATAAGGGCAGCATTATAGAGAAGGGAACTCACAGCGAGCTTATCAGAAAGGGCGGAGTGTATGCAAAGCTGAGTGCAGCAATGGATAATTCGATATAATCTTTTCTGCGTTTTCGGTAATATTTTTTGGCGTCTGAGTATGATTTAAAAAATAGAAGGGACTGCTGCATTGTCTGTATCTGCGGCAGTCCCTTTATGTATTAATATGCAATCCTTATTTTTTTATGATCTCATCTGAATCCAGTACAATTGTAAAAGGTCCGTCATTGCACAGCTCCACCTTCATATCAGCACCAAAAATACCGGATTCCACTACTGGTATGGTTTTTTTGCAGTATTCCTTGAAATGTTCATAAAGCTCATTTGCCTTTGCAGGATCTCCTGCCTTTATAAAGCTTGGGCGATTTCCCTTTCGGCAGTCTGCATAAAGTGTAAACTGACTTACGATCAAGAGTTCACCTTTTACATCTGTAACGGACAGATTTGTCTTGTCATTTTCATCTGCAAATATTCTCAGACGCAGCATTTTGTCAGCCATTTTCTCTGCAATCTCCTCAGTATCTTCTGAGCCTGCACCAAGAAGCACCAGGAAACCCTTGCCGATTTTTCCGGTAATTTCACCGTCAACTGTTACGCTTGCGTGGGAAACACGCTGAATTACCAAACGCATTTTTTATCTCCTTAATAATCATTTTTAACCATATCACGTACTGCCCTGAAGGCTGAGGATTCGCCTTCGTTTGCAAGAATTTCTAAAAGCTCCATGAGCTTTTTTTCCGTTTCGGGATGAAGAAGACCATTTTTCCTGGCATTTGAATTGCGAAAATATAAAAGAGGGCTGTCTTCCCTGTATTTTTCTCCCTGATATATTTTGCTTGCGGCAATCCTGTCACAGAACATTTCCGCTACAAAACGGGCAGGCATTTTTACAGGCTCCATGCGTTTTGTTTTACGGTTATAATCCTGCCAGTATTCAAAATGATGCCTGTTTCTGCCTTTATGGTGCATCCATGCCAGAGAATAGCCGTAAGCGTCACGTTCTGCTTCATTGGGACTTCGTGTGCCTAAATAAAATCTGGCACCGGGAATGAATTCAGTGGGTGAATATTTGGAAAGATCGTGTCTTAGTCCCTGCCAGAGTATACCGCATTTTGCGCAGTGTACAATGACTTTATGTCTGTGCCGGGTAATAGTCCGGAAATGCTGCCAGGCTTTCATACAGTTCCTCCTTGTTGGAATAGTCTGCATTTATTATATCACATATTTGAGAATTTGAAAAGAGGTAAAATGATTAATGATATCAGTGAGCTGCTGCCTAAACTATGAATACATGACAAAAGCGGTCGGGATATAACCTGACCGCTTATTGTTTTAAATAAAATGCCTGGCTTTAATCAGAAAGCCTTGCCAACAGAGCCGAAGAGGTTCATCTTCTCTTCAACCTTAGCCATGATTGCCTCATAGCCCGGCAGGAGAAGCTTTCTCGGGTCAAAGCCCTTGCCCTTGAGATCCTTGCCTTCTTCAATGTACTTTCTTGTAGCTTCAGCAAATACCAGCTGGCATTCTGTATTTACGTTGATCTTAGCAACACCCAGAGAGATAGCCTTGAGGATCTGTTCGTCCGGAATACCTGTACCGCCGTGGAGTACCAGAGGCATATCGCCAACAGTATCCTTTATAGCAGCCAGAGTTTCAAATGACAGACCTTCCCAGTTCTCAGGATATACACCGTGGATATTACCGATGCCTGCAGCAAGAATGTCTACACCCAGATCTGCAATTGTCTTGCATTCCTGAGGATCAGCGCATTCGCCCTTGCCGATAACGCCGTCTTCTTCGCCGCCGATAGCGCCTACTTCAGCCTCAATAGAAAGACCAAGCTTGTGAGCTACAGCTACCAGCTCCTGTGTCTTTGCAAGGTTTTCCTCGATCGGGAAATGTGAACCGTCGAACATGATAGAAGTAAAGCCTGCCTTAATGCAGTCATAGCACTGATCATATGTGCCGTGGTCAAGGTGAAGAGCTACCGGTACAGTGATTCCCAGAGATTCATCCATTGCCTTTACCATTGCAGCAACTGTCTTAAAGCCGGTCATATACTTTCCGGCACCGCCGGATACACCCAGAATTACAGGAGATTCCAGCTTCTGTGCTGTGTTCAGGATTGCCTTTGTCCATTCCAGATTGTTGATGTTGAACTGACCTACAGCGTACTTGCCGTCACGAGCCTTGTCCATCATTTCCTTTGCAGATACTAACATTTCATTTCCTCCTAAAGAAGTTATAAAGCAGTGCCTTACGCACTCTTGAATTAATTATAACTCATTTCTTCTGAAAATGCAATAGTTTACGGAAATTTTGTTGTAAAAACAGAAGAACATATAAAATATACTCAAAAAGGGACTGATTCGGATTTTTTGCGTCAGTCCCTTTTGTTAATTATAAAGCTTTAGTCGTGCATACCACGCATGATCCAGTCATACATACCCTGATACTGAAGTGCGGAACTGCCCCATGAGAAGTCCTTTTCCATGCCTCTCTTTATAATATCGTCCCAGTCATTGCGGTAATCAAAATAGATCTTCTTGGCATAGTTGATAGTATAAAGCAGATCATCTGCATTATAGTGCTGGAATGTAAATCCTGTACCTGTTTTTTCATATTCATTGTAAGGCTCAACCGTATCCTTGAGTCCGCCTGTTTCACGCACGATTGGCACTGTACCGTATCTGAGTGAAATGAGCTGTGTCAGTCCGCATGGTTCAAAGCGTGAAGGCACAAGCATTGCGTCAGCGGCAGAATACAGCTTGTGGGCAAGTGCGTCGCTGTAGAAAATATTTGCAGAAACTCTGTCTGGATGCTTGCCCTGATAATATCTGAACATATTCTCATACTTGGAATCACCTGTGCCGATCACAACAAACTGTGTGAATTCATCGGTAATGCGTTCAGCGATCCAGCCCACAAGATCAAGACCCTTCTGGTCTGTAAGTCTTGAGATTATTGCTATCATGAATTTATTTTCATCCACAGGCAGACCCAGTTCCTTCTGCAATGCCATTTTGTTAAGCTTTTTCTTTTTGACTACATTTTTAACGCTGTAATTTTCAGCAATTTTCTTGTCTGTTTCAGGATTGTAGACCTCATAGTCAATACCGTTGAGGATACCTCTCAGTGAACGGCTTCTTGCACAGAGCAGACCGTCAAGCTGTTCGCCGTAGTAAGGTGTTTTTATTTCCTCTGCATATGTTTCGCTGACTGTAGTAATATAGTCTGCATAAACAAGACCGCCCTTGAGCATATTTGCGTCCTTTTTAAATTCCAGCTTATCCGGAGTGAACATATAGCCCGGAAGACCTGTATTATACAGGAAGTGACGTATATCCCATACGCCCTGGAATTTAAGGTTATGTATAGTCATTATTGTTTTAGTTCCCCAGTAGAAGCTGTGGGAAGCGAAGGTGCTTCTGAGAAATACAGGTATCATTCCTGCCTGCCAGTCGTGACAGTGAATAATATCCGGATGGAATCCTACTACAGGCATAATAGCAAGTACAGCCTTACAGAAGAAAATATATCTTTCGATATCCCACATTATAGAGCTTGAATATGGTGTATCGCACTTGAAATAATATTCATTGTCTACAAAGTAGAATTTTATTCCTTCATATTCATATTCCATAACACCGACAAACATTTTGTCATGCCGCTGACCATAGTCCATATAGAAGCTTGTGACATGGCGGAACTGACCTCTGTATTCCCATGGAATGCAGGTGTAATTCGGGAGAATAACACGCACATCATATTCCTGCTTATAAAGATTTTTTGGCAAAGCACCTACTACGTCGGCAAGACCTCCTGTCTTTACAAACGGCACACATTCGGAAGCTGCAAATAAAATGTTTTTCATAGTCTGATCGTCGTATGCACAGTCATTCTGTACACACAAGCTCCTTTCTCTAATATTATTGCGGCAGGATATAGCCTGCCACCTTTATTATACTACTTATTTAACGAAACGTCAAGGACTTTTGCGAATTTTTTTCAGCGAATATACCCAAAAATCGACTGTATGTATTGTTTCCTGTTTCTTGTGATTTTTTTACTTCACGCTGCCGGTATGAACAGTAATTTTATATTGCTTTATGTATTGATGAAGCCGGAACAGTCCATACTTATCTGGAGGTGATATCATGAAGAGAAAAAAATGTCTTCACAGAGAAGCTGCGGGAAGATTATGGACATTAAGACTTGTGATGACAGCATTTTGCAGCTGGCTTATAATAGGCCTTGCCGGAAACGCAGCTTCCACGGAATACCGTGCAGCAGGAGAAATGCAGGGAACCTTTACAGTAAAGCTTCCTGTATCCTTTGGTACGATTTATGACAGAAACGGCAGTCCTCTTGTGAATGCTGAAAGCAGAAAATATGCTGTGCTGAGCGGAAATGTGGATCAGGCAGAGAGATTAATGGCGTTTGCCGCTGACAAAAAGGAATTTGCAGAAAAGGTAAGAGAGGGAGTACCCTTTATCTGTGAACTTGCAGAAGACAGCGGCGAAATTCCTGAGGATGTGACTGTGGTTGACGTTCCTGTGCGTTATGATAAAGAGGGAACGGCAGAGCATATCATAGGATATATTCAGGATGGCCATGGAGTATGCGGACTTGAGCTTGACTATGATGATATTTTAAGGCGTGACAACGGGCAGACGAAGGTGACATTTTCAGTTGACGGAACAGGACGTGCCTTTTCAGGCGAAGAAGCGGTTATTCATTATGCTCCAAAATCTTCCCAGGGAGTGATAACAACTATTGATACAGGCATTCAGAAAATATGCGAGAAAGCCTCCTGTTCTCTTAAAAAGGGTGCAGTGGTTGTTATGAATGTGAATAGCGGAGATATACTTGGACTTGTCAGCAGACCCTCATATTCTCTTGATGATATGGAGGAGGCGCTTTCATCTGAGGACAGTCCTCTGATCAATCATGCCCTTTACGCCTATCCTGTAGGTTCAATTTTCAAGCTTGTAACAGCGACTGCTGCAATAGAAACAGGCAATGAGGATTTTTCATATGAATGTACAGGAAGCATAGATGTAGGTACTCAGCATTTCTCATGCCACAAAAAGGAAGGCCATGGCAGGCTTACGCTGGACACTGCTCTTATTGGTTCATGCAATCCTTATTTTATTGCACTCAGTGAAAGGATCTCACCGCTTGAAATGTTTGAAACAGCGGCAAGATTCGGCTTTGGAAGTGAGATCAGATTATCTGACAGTATTTGCGGCAGGAAAGGATATCTGCCTGATGTACAGGAGCTTATGCTGCCTGCGGAAAAGGGGAATTTTTCATTCGGACAGGGAAAGCTTACTGCTACGCCCTTGCAGATAGCGAGAATGACATCAGCCATAGCAAACGGCGGATTTCTTCCAGATGTAAGACTTGTAATAGGGGAAACTGAGGAAGGCAGTACTGAAAACACTGAAAATTCCCGTACCGGCAAACGTGTGATGCAGGAAGAAACATCGGATAAGCTGAAAAAAATGATGATAGGTGTAGTATACAGCGGAAGCAGTTTCAAGGGCAGACCTGAGGGTGTATGTGCGGGAGCGAAGACATCAACAGCTCAGACAGGCAGGTATAATGAAAATGGAGAAGAATACTGCCACGGCTGGGTAACAGGATTTTTTCCTGCACATGATCCGGAATTTGCTGTAACCGTTCTTGCGGAAGACGCAGGCTACGGAAATGATTCTGCCGCTCCTGTTTTTAAGGAAATCATTGAAAGCATGAGAGAATACGCAAAGGCAATACAGTAAAAATAAACTCTGCTTCAAACAGAAATTTATATACACAAAAACCTGTTGCAATTTTGCTTTGTATATGCTATACTAAAAGGTAAAGTACAATTATATTATCAGAAAGAAGTGTTTGGTATGACAAAAATTCATATTTTCTCCGGCTTCTTAGGTGCCGGCAAGACAACTCTTATTAAAAAGCTTATTGCCGAAAGCTATGCAGGTGAAAAGCTTGTTCTTATTGAAAATGAATTCGGTGAAATCGGTATTGACGGCGGATTTTTGCAGGATGCAGGCGTTGCTGTTACAGAAATGAACAGCGGCTGTATATGCTGCAGTCTTGTGGGAGATTTCGGCAAGGCTCTTGCACAGGTGCTTGAAACATATCACCCTGACCGTATTCTGATTGAACCTTCAGGCGTAGGCAAGCTCAGTGACGTTATCCGTGCAGTTCAGAATGTTCAGGTAAATGACGCAGTTCTGGAAGGAAGCGTAACAGTTGTTGACGCCAAAAAATGCAAAATGTATCAGAAGAATTTCGGTGAATTCTGGGGCAATCAGATTGAAAATGCAGACTGCATTATTCTCAGCCATACTAAGGGACTTTCACCGGAAAAGCTAAAGGATGCGGCAGACCGTGTCCGTTCTATGAATGACAAGGCTGTTCTTATCACAACTGACTGGGAAGAGCTTACCGGAAATCAGATCCTTGCAGCAATAAACCGTGCAGATACTCTGAACAGCGAGCTTGAAAAGCTTAAGGAGGAAACCTGCGAACATCATCATCATCACCACCATGAAGAGGGTGAGGAATGCTGCTGCGGACATCATCATGACCATGATGAAGAATGCGACCATGAACATGAGCATCACCATCACCACGAGGACGGTGAAGAATGCTGCTGCGGACATCACCACCACCACCACGACCATGAACACGAACATGAGCATCATCACCATGAGGACGGTGAGGAATGCTGCTGCGGTCATCATCATGATCATGAGCATGAACACGAACATGAACATCACCACCACCATGCAGATGACATTTTCACCAGCTGGGGCAGGGAAACTACCCGTGTATATTCCGAAGAAGAAATTGCTTCTGCACTCTCTGAACTTGAAAATGAAGAGAAATTCGGATTTATTCTCCGTGCAAAGGGAATTGTTCCCTGTACAGACGGCACATGGATTCACTTTGATTATGTACCCGGCACTCCGGATATCAGAAGAGGAAGTGCAGGTACTACAGGCAGACTTTGTGTTATCGGTTCAAAGATAAACGAAGAAAATATTGCAGAGATATTCATGGCGTAAGGAGTGAAGGGCATGGCTAAAAATCAGACACCTATGGATGTTCCTGTATATCTCTTTACAGGATTTCTGGAATCGGGAAAGACGAAATTCATTCAGGGAACATTTGAAGACAAACGCTTTAACGGCGGTGAAAAAACCCTTCTTCTTATCTGCGAAGAGGGCGAAGAAGAATACGATTTATCACTGTTTCCATATAAAAATGTATATATCCGCACAATTGATGATCCTTCTGAGCTTACGCCGGGCAATCTGTCGGCTCTTCTTGAGGAAACAGGCGCAGAGCGTGTTGTAGTTGAATATAACGGTATGTGGCAGCTGCAGAACATCTTCGGCAATCTGCCGGAGAACTGGGCTGTTTATCAGGAAATGATGTTTGTGGATTCCACAACATTTCTGAATTACAATGCAAATATGAGAAGTCTTGTTGTAGACAAGCTGAATACCTGCGATCTTGTGGTTTTCAACCGCTTTTCAAAGGATTATGACAAAATGGAATTCCATAAGATCGTAAGAGGCATAAGCCGAAGAGCAGACATTGCATACGAATATGCAAACGGACAGGTGGAGTATGATGACATTGAAGATCCGTTGCCATTTGATATAAATGCGGATACCATTGTAATAGAAGATACAGACTATGCTCTGTGGTACAGGGATATTATGGAGGAGCCGCAGAAATACAATGGCAAGACCATGAAATTCCGTGGACTTGTGGCAATGGACAGCAAATTCCCCGGCGAAATGTTTGCAGTGGGCAGACACGTTATGACCTGCTGCGTTGACGATATATCTTACTGCTGCATTGTGGCTGAATGGAAAAATTCAGCATCACTCCAGAGCAGACAGTGGGTGAATGTGACGGGTACTATAGAGGTTAAAAAGCACAAGCTTTACCGTGGAAAGGGTCCTGTACTTAAGGTTTCGGAAGTTGTGCTGACCTCTGCACCGGAACAGGAAGTTGCCACATTTTATTAAGATTATGATGCTTGCAGGAGGTGAGGAAAATACTTATTCGCCTGAATGATGTAAATAAGATATACAACGGAAATCCCGTTCTTTCCCATATCGACCTTACGATAGAGGACAGGGACAGGATAGGTCTTATAGGCGTGAACGGCTGCGGAAAGTCTACTCTTCTGAAGCTTATTACAAAGCAGATACTGCCGGATCATCTGACAGAGGATGACGGAGAGATAGTGTATTCTGGCAAGACTACTGTGGGATATCTTGAACAGATGAGCGGACTTGACCGGGAAAGCACTGTCTGGGCAGAGATGAGAGGTGTTTTCAGTGAACTCCTTGCTGCTGAGGAAAAGATGAACAGCCTTGCAAAGGAGCTGGAATCCGGCAATGACAGGGCAGGAGAGGAATATCACCGTCTTCAAAGCTGGTTTGAAAGCAATGACGGCTACCGGATTGATGTCAGGATAAAGACCGTGCTGAATGGTATGGGATTCGGTGAAGAATGCTATGACAGAATAATCTCAGGCTTCAGCGGCGGTGAAAAAACACGTCTTGCCATAGCGAAGCTGCTTCTTGAAGAGCCGAATCTTCTCATACTGGACGAGCCTACCAATCATCTGGACTTTAAAACCGTAATGTGGCTTGAGGATTATCTGAAGGATTACAGAGGTGCATTGCTTATTGTATCCCATGACAGGTATTTCCTTGACAGGCTTTGCACATCTGTTTGTGAGATAGAACGCACAAGGCTTACAAGGTACAAGGGCAATTACACTGCATTTACATCACTGAAAGAAGCTGCTGTTGCAAGGCAGATGAAAGAATATGAGATGCAGCAGAAGGAAATTGCGAAGCTGGAGGATTACATTGCAAGGAACCAGACAAGAGCGTCAACAGCCAAAAGCGCTCAGAGCCGAATGAAACAGCTTGACAAGATAGAGCGTATTGAAAAACCTCTTACTTATCACAAGCAGGCAAGGGTGCGTTTTGAATATGAAATCGACCCGCCTCAGCAGCTTCTGCAGGTACAGGATATAGATATTTCCGTAGGAGAAGGCTCATCACGGAAAACTCTTGTGGAATCACTTTCATTTGAGGTAAGACGTGGTGAGAAATGGGGCATAATCGGCGATAACGGCATTGGCAAATCCACTCTTTTGAAGGAGCTTCAGGGTATTCTTCCTCATAAGGGCAGAGTCCGCTGGACAAGCAATGTTAAACGTTCCTATTTTGAACAGGAAAGCACAAATCTCACTCCCTCAAAGACCATTATGCAGGAAATACATGACAGAGTTCCCACATGGACAGATCTTCAGGTAAGAAGTCTTCTGGGTCAGGTGAGGATAACCGGAGAGGACGTTTACAAGCAGATAGGCGTTATAAGCGGCGGCGAAAGAGCCAAGGTCTGCTTTGCAGTAATGATGCTTGAACGAGGAAATGTACTTATTCTTGACGAGCCTACAAACCACCTTGATATTTCAATGAAAGAGGTCATTGAAGATGCACTGATGGATTTTGGCGGAACTCTTTTGTTTGTATCTCATGACAGATATCTTCTTGACAAGGTTGCTGACCATATACTGGAGATCACTGCTGACGGTATAAAAGTATATAACGGCGGCTTTACAGGCTGGCTTGAGGCACAGCAGCAGGAGCAGAAGGCTTTGAATGAGTCTGTACGTGAAAAATCCGTGGATAACAGCGAAAAGCCTGCGTACCGTTCAAAGCAGCAGAGAGCCGCAGAGGCGAAGATGAGAGCAAGAAAGCGTGAACTTGAAAAGCTTTGCGACGAGCTTCAGGAGGAGCTTGACAGACTGACAGAAGAAACTGCAACGGAAGAGGTATACAGTAATTTTGAGCTTATGCAGGAAAAGTGCAGCCGTATGGAGGAAATAAGGCAGCAGACAGATGAGGCTCTGGAGGAGCTGATTCTGCTTGAAGATGAACTGGGGTAATAATACTTTAGAAAGAGGTATGAGCATGGCGTTTAAGAGAATAATCGCTCTTGCTGTTTGCTCTGTGACTGTATGCAGTCTGCTTGTAGCCTGCAGCAGCAGCGAGAGTAAAACAGCTGAGAGTGAAACCGAAGCTGTAAATAAAACAGAAACATCAACAGAATCTGCCACAGTGAGTAAACCCACTGAGCCTGTGAAGGTGGAAGATACTGTTGCAGCTCAGTCCGGTGACGCTTATCTTGCAATAGCAGACGGCAGCTGGTACGTTCAGTACTGGGGTACAGACGCAGACCTGCTTGCCTATGATGCCGGAGTTGTTCCTGTTGAAGGTGACGGCGATTATACCGTAAGCGTAAATGGTGCGTCAAAAGGCATGATCTATGATGTAACCGGAAGTGCAGATGGTGAATATATACCCTCCGGCTGTTCGTTTATGGCGGTTATTGTAAAGGACGGAGCGCTTTTGCATCCGGATATGTCCATAGAAGTAACGGGCATACGTGTAAACGGCGTGGAAATTGAGAGAAATGCAAGAAATTATACTGCCTCAGATGACGGTGCTGAAATGAAAGCAAATATTTATAACGAATGGGTTAAGGAGCTTCCCGAGGATGCCCACGACGTAAACGGTACTGTTACCGATTCTTCTGTATACTCACCAAGAATCATTGATACGGCAAGCATCGGCGAATGGACTAAGATAGAAGTCGATTTTACCGTATCGGGAATTAATGACAATCAGGAAGAGTGATAATATATGCTTTATAAATATACTCTTAAAACACCAAAGGAAGACTTTATTTCTATAACATCACAGGTCAAGGGCGCTGCAGCGGAAAGCGGAGTTGATAATGGTATATGTACTGTTTACTGTCCCCATACTACTGCCGGAATAACTGTAAATGAAAATGCAGATCCGGATGTAGTTACGGACCTGCTTCTTGCCTATGATAAGGCATTTCCTTCAAGACCTGAGTTTCGCCATTGCGAAGGCAACAGCAGCGCTCATGCAAAGGCCTCTGCTGTAGGAAGCAGCGCCACGCTTATTATAGAAAATGGAAAACTGCTTCTTGGAACATGGCAGGGCATTTATTTTTGTGAATTTGACGGACCGAGAACGAGAACATTTTATGTGAAGATTATGGGAGAGTGAAGTTTATGGAAACCGGTAAAACAGAGCTTTTGCAGGAAATGATAGATAAATCATCCAGAATAGTATTTTTTGGCGGAGCCGGTGTGTCAACTGAAAGCGGAATACCGGATTTCAGAAGCCAGGACGGACTGTATAATCAGAAATATCCATATCCTCCCGAAACTATTCTCAGCCATACATTTTACGAAAAACAGCCGGAGTGGTTCTTTAAATTTTACCGTGAGAAAATGATCTGCAAGGACGCAAAGCCCAATGCCGCCCATATTAAGCTTGCTGAAATGGAAGAAAAGGGCAAGCTTCTGGCAGTTATTACACAGAATATTGACGGTCTTCATACAATGGCAGGAAGCAGAAATGTTCTGGAGCTTCACGGAAGCGTCCACAGGAATTACTGTGAAAGGTGTCATTCATTCTTTGAAGCGGATTATATACTCCAGGGTACCGGAGTTCCGGAATGCGGCTGCGGAGGAAGAGTAAAGCCTGATGTTGTACTCTATGAGGAGTCACTGGACAGTAAAATAATTGAAGGTGCAGTAAATGCCATTGCTTCGGCAGATATGCTTATTATAGGCGGCACCTCACTTGCTGTATATCCGGCAGCAGGCTTTGTGAGATATTTCAGCGGAGAAAGACTTGTTATTATTAACCGTGACGCTACATCAATGGATGAAAAAGCAGACCTTGTAATAAGAGAGCCTATCGGAAAGGTGCTTTCAAAGATAAAGGTGTGAGGTGAGTTCTTGAAGCAGGTGAATTACTATCCCGACTATTACAGTAAATTTCGCTGCAGTGCGGATAAATGCCCCGACAGCTGCTGTATGCTCTGGGAAATTGTGGTTGACGATGTCAGCGCTGCAATATACGATAACATAAGCGGCGAAATTGGCGATAAACTTAGAAATGCAATGACTGAGGACGAGGAAGGCGACAGGATAT